>JASHXQ010000080.1 GCA_030043455.1 Nitrososphaerales archaeon
TATCGATCTCCACCCCGGGCGTGTAAGCGTGCGGGATGAAAGGACCTGATCCAACCATTGTAGAGTAGTCCGGATTGTTAGCCGTCAGATTCTAGCCTGCGAAATAGTGCTCAGGATAGATCGGTTCTCCCCCCATATAGATCAGAAAAGTGGAAGCCGGGGCTGAAAGGTGGAAAACAACTTGCGTAGCGCTGGGCGTCGTAACGGATCCATTGATTAGAGCTTCGCCGGTCAAGGTAGAGTTGCTCGGTTGCTCCAGAGGAGAAAATAGATAGTACCAGAGAATGGATTGAGTCGCTAGAAGATTTACGGTGAAAGCGACGTCTGAAGAATTGAGCGGCGTACCGTCACTCCACTTCAAGTTGGGACGCAGGTTGTAAGTGTAAGTCAATCCATCTGCAGACACTGTCCAGTTCTGAGCGAGTAACGGGACATAATTTCCCTCAGAATCCCAGCCAATCAATGAAGCATAAGTTTCAGCCAAATAATACGTGACAATGTTCCTCACCGGATTCAAATCGGTGGGGGAAGGTACTTGAGATGTAGTACCAATGATTAACTCGTTGGAGCTCTGCGCGGCCGTATGTCGGACCACAGAATTACGCGGAACAAGCGGAATGACGGTTACACTGAATAGTACTGCAATAAGCAGCGCTACGATTTTATCGTGCTTCACGTCGCCGTGTGCGCAGATCTGCCTATAAAAGCCATTTGCAGAATATTGACTTTGTATCAATCAAAAAATTCGAGTCCCTTTCGGAAAAATTTCCACTAGTGAAACTTTCCTGAAACCCACTGAATTCACTTTTGATTGCTTCCAGGAATTCGTGGCACTTGATCCCATGAGGGGATAACCGGATTTAATAACCGAGGCTGTTGCAGCTCGAAAACAAAATTGACTCTAGACCCCCAAAATGCAATCACTAACTGTCTGTATGATGTTTCCATCCCAATGAGGGACGGAGTGAAGCTTTCCGCTAATGTCTACTTCCCCCCGGAGAAAAGAGGACAGTTTCCAGTGCTGGTTAACGTGACCCCATATGGGAAGGACAGTTCCCGGCGTGTCGAGGTTAGGTCAATGATTCGCTGGTTTGCCGAACAAGGGTACGTAGTCGTTCATGTGGATGTTCGAGGTCGTGGAAATTCCGAAGGGGAGTTTACACCGTTTTTCCAAGAGATTGACGACGGCCACGACACAATCGAATGGGCTGGAACCCAGCCCTGGTCCACGGGAAAAGTGGGTACCTTTGGGAGATCTTACGGCGGTTGTTCACAGCTCTATCCTATGCGTCAAGGGTCAAAATATCAAAAGTGCGCGTTTGTCATGTGCTCGCCCTCCATTCATCCCTTCCATGATTGTACCGCCTACACCTCAGGGACATTCATGCCGATTATGATTTCTTGGGCGATGCTCCTTACCGGGAAGACGTTGAAACAAGAAATCTATGATCGTGAAATCGATTGGGATCCCTTGATGAGCGTCCGGCCGCTGAAAGACACCGCGAAAAGGCTGGGCCTCTCGACCGATCCTCTTGCGATCTATTACAAACATGAAACTTACGACGAGTACTTCAAGAAAATTTGGAGTGACGACATGATTGCGAAGATGAACGTTCCTTGCTATTTTGTTTCCGGGTGGTACGATGACAGCCTGCAAGGAGCCTTGGATCACTTTCCAGCCTTAACTCATGACCATCCTGATCCCGATGCTCGAAATAAGCACAAATTGCTTCTAGGTCCGTGGCCTCATGCTTTGTCGGCTCCCTTTCATAGTACTGGAAAACTGGGAGACTTTGATTACGGCCCGCAATCGGTGGTGCCCTTGAGCAAGGAAGCCATCCGTTGGTTTGATTACTGGCTGAAGGGGACTGATAACGGGGTAATGCGTGAACCCCGAGTCCGGCTGTTTTTGATGGGAGCCAACCGGTGGATGGACTCCAATGAATTCCCGCTGCCCAATTTGGTGAGCACAAGTTTGTACCTTATTGCGGATGGACCTGCTAACAGCATAATTGGAAAGGGTGGCCTCACCACCGAAAAACAAATGAGAAAAGAACCCCAGTCGAATTTTACCTATGACCCAGTGTATCCGGCCCCTAGCCCATACCTCAAGGAAGGATTCCAGAATGGGTTGAACGAGGACCTGAGTCCTATTCAGAGACGCGATGATGTGTTGGTATTTACTACATCTCCACTGTCTAAGTCGGTCAACGTTGTCGGTATGGTCGGAGCTGAACTCTTCGTCAGCACAACGGCGGTGGACACAGATTTCGTAGCTCGATTATCCAACGTCCACCCGAACGGGTACGCTCAAAGAATGTGTCAGGGGATTGCTCGACTGAGGTATCGTGAAGGTTATGAGAAAATGGTTCCCGTTAAGGCGGGAGAGATCATGCATATTTTTATCCCCATGATGGGGACGGGGCAGCAGTTTGCCGCCGGGAACAAGATCAGACTTGAGGTAACTTCGAGTGCATTTCCCTCGGCGGCGCCTAACTACAACACCGGAAAAAGTCAGTGGGAAGAGAGCGAGCCGGTAATAGCTCACCAAACGGTCTATCATTCTCCAGATCATCCTTCCCGGTTGATTTTACCGGTCATTAAAGATCCTAAATTCTCGGATGCTTGGACTGAGGGAAGATGGACTTCAACATCTTTGAGACCATAGGATATGCTTCTGTCTTCGTCAGTTTTCGATACTTCGACTTGATACGTACTTTCTGCTCGAGATTGAAGCTCCTAAAATGTGGAAGATGCGGGCCCGGAGGGATTTGAACCCTCGATCTCTGCCTTAGAGGGGATGCACCACGCGATGACTTTACGACATGGCGTGTCAACGCCTTCTGTGTGAGGACAAAGATGCCTGCTCAATCCATACTAGGCCACGGGCCCGTCAGAAAATTCCTTTGGGCTGAAGGTGTCTTTTGAGGCCGGGTTTTAAGCGGTTCCCCAAAGAACCTTGAAACTCTCTATTTCGATCCAGACAGTTGCCTGATGAGCTCTTGGGCTCGATCAAACCGAACCTTTCTTTCATCAACCATTTTCTGGGCGACGAGATCCACGAGGTCACCGGTAGCCCCAGCTGAAACTGCCACATTGCGTGCATGAAGCTTCATGTGCCCACGCTGAATCCCCTCTGATGAGAGGGCTCTCAACGCAGCGAGATTCTGTGCCAATCCTACAGAGGCGATCACTTCTCCCAGCTCGACGGCGCTTTTTACGCCAAGAATTTTAACGCCGGCCTTAGCAACGGGATGCACGGCGGATGCACCGCCGATAAGACCCACAGCCACCGGCAACTCGATTGTGCCGACAAGGTCTCCCTCCTGATTAACTTCATAAGTCGTAAGGGATCTGTAACCGCCACTTCTCGCGGCGTATGAATGGGCGCCGGCTTCCAGTGCCCGAGTGTCCTGACCGGTAGCTAGGGCAACCGCGATTACACCGTTCATGATCCCCTTGTTGTGAGTTGCACATCGATAAGGGTCGCTGTCTGCGAAAGCATAAGCATCCACTATTCCCTCGACAATTTCAGAGCCCCCTAGAGCTTCCCTATCAAAGATCGCGGAGCTTCGGACCAACCTTTTGGTAGCGAGATTCGAAATTATCCTCAGAAACACTCGCCCGTTGGCGATTCGCTCAATGTCCGGGGCAATAGCTTCGGCCATTGTGTTGACTGCGTTCGCTCCCATTGCATCTCGGCAATCAACAATCAGTTCGGAGATGACCATCTCCCCCCTCTTGGTATCAATGACCTTCACGTCAAGATCTTTGGCTCCTCCCCCCACGGAGACGAGTTTCGGGTCTTGATCGTTTGCTTTTTGTAGGAGCTCGGACTTGTGCTGGAGAACGTCCATTCTGGCTCGGTAAGGATCCTTTACGTGGACTGTCTGGATCTGTCCAATCATTACTGGTCCAGTGTTGCTCGTCCTAAATCCTCCGTGCTTTCTCGCCATTTTCGCTGCATTGCTGGCGGCAGCGACGACTGAGGGCTCTTCGATCGCCATCGGGATGAGATAATCTTTCCCGTTTACGAGGAAATTGGTAGCGATCCCTATTGGGACGGGGATCGCTCCGATTACATTTTCGATCATCCGATCAGCAACGTCGGAGGAAAGACCAGAAAAGGAACCGATGGCGTCAGCCTCCTTTGTATCCAGGGACGCGAAGTTTTTGACTGCGAGTAATCGCTCTTTGATCGGGAGCTTGTAAAAATTCGGAATTTCCGAGCTAGGCATAATTTGGGAAAACCGGCAATCTCTTTAGACTATATAACAGAATTTCCACCTCGCCAATCTGCTACGGCGATTAACGAGCCATTATTCTGAAATTTGAAATCTCTGAAAGATCCCCGATCCTTTCCTACAAAACATAAAAGGAGAGAAGGAAAATGACCTCAGTTGCCGTAACTTTCTGGGATATTTTAGTCCGCAACGCGCCGTTTGGAATAGAGTTGGATCATCTTGCCTAAGCTGAAGAACATCCAGGAAATCATGAGTACGATCTCGAACAAGAACCAGGTTCGAAATTTTGGAGTAATCGCGCACGTTGATCATGGCAAGACGACCATGAGCGATAGCCTTCTGGCGGCGGCCGGAATGATTTCTCCCTCGGTAGCCGGGCAAGCTCTAGCGCTCGATTCTATGGAGCTCGAGCAGCAGAGGCAGATGACAATCAAGGCTGCTAACGTTACACTGTACTATGAACAGGACGGTACCCCTTACGTCCTCAACATGATCGACACCCCAGGCCACATTGATTTTACCGGTAGGGTAACCAGATCTCTTCGGGCGATCGATGGCGCGGTGGTAGTGAGCGATGCGGTCGAAGGCATCATGACTCAGACAGAAACTGTCACTAGGCAGGCGCTTGAGGAGCGGGTTCGCCCAGTACTTTACATCAACAAGATCGATCGTCTTGTGAAGGAGCTCCGTCTAGACAAAGATGCTATGCAGAAGTGGATCGGTAACATCGTCAGCCGGTTCAACGAGCTAGTCGACACCTACGCAGAGCCGGAACTAAAACAAAAGTGGAAAGTGTCCATCGGCGACAGTAGCGTTTCCTTCGGTTCAGCGAAAGATCGCTGGGGTTTTAATGCATCTATCGCGGCTAAAAAGGGAGTGAACTTTGGTGATGTTTACAACGCCTACACATCTGGAGACGTTGCGGAGCTAGCGAAGCGAGCTCCTCTGCACGAAGCTGTTCTCGGAATGGTGATCAAACATCATCCTCCCCCACATGTCGCTCAGAAATATAGAATCCCTAGAATCTGGACGGGTGATCTAAACAGCGACATTGGGAAAGCTCTGTTGGATTGCAATGACGATGGACCCATCGTTATGATGATCACAAACATTAACGTAGATCCCCAGGCGGGCATCGTTGCGACCGGACGTCTCTTTTCCGGCACAGTGCGCGACGGCGATACCGTTTACTTGCTGGGAGCAAAGCGCGAAGAGAGGATCCAATCTGTGAACTTCTACATGGGTGCTCAGCGCGAAATGGTTGGACAGCTTACTGCGGGTAACATTCCTGCGCTTTTAGGGCTGGAGCATGCAAGAGCTGGAGAAACCATTTCCACTGTCAAGGATATTGCGACCTTTGAATCGATCAAGTACGTCTCCGAACCTGTTGTTACTATAGCAGTCGAACCCAAGCATCCCAAAGATCTGCCTAAGCTAGTCGAGGCTCTTCGACGCCTGACCATCGAAGATCCTAATCTCGTTGTGCGCATCAACGAGGAAACAGGCGAACAGCTGCTCGCCGGGATGGGGGTACTCCACCTGGAAATTGCAACTACTCTTTTGCAGGATCAGAAAATCGAGATCGTTACCAGTCCTCCTTTGGTTAACTACCGAGAGGCAGTCAGGGGCAAAGCTGGTCCGATAATGTCAAGATCGCCCAACAGGCATAACAAGATCTTCATCCGGATCGAGCCCTTACCCCCTGATGTGATTGAGCTCATCCGTACCGGCCAGCTGAACGAGAACACTGACAAGAAAACCGTTGCTAAGATTTTGAGGGAACATGGGTGGGACGCTGACGAAGCACGTTCCGTTGTCACGATTGATGAGAAAGGCAACATGCTTCTCGAAGAGACCAAAGGAGTTCAATTCCTTCAGGAATCAATGGATTCGATAAGGGCAGGCTTCAACGACGTGATGACGAATGGCCCCTTGGCGTATGAATTCTGCAGAGGAATGAAGATAGTCCTCACGCATTACGTACCCCACGAGGATCCCGCCCACAGAACCTACGCCCAACTGATGCCCGCTACGAGGCGAGCTATACTAGGGGCTGCTCTAACAGCCGAACCCACATTGCTTGAGCCCATTCTAGGGATTGAAATCAAATGTCCGGCAGAGCAGATCGGACCGATCGCCAGCGTGATTTCCGGAAAGAGAGGGAAGATGCTGAATGTGGAGCAGAAAGAGATCGTGACGATCATTCAGGGTGAAATCCCCACCTCAGAAACCTTCGACCTATCTGAGACGATGCGAGGTGCTACCGCCGGGAAAGCGATGTGGAACACTTTCTTCAAAGCTTGGCAACCAGTTCCGCAGTCGATGCTCCTCAACATCGTGCGGGATATCAGGAAGAGAAAGGGTCTATCTGCGGATCCGCCCAACCCTAACGAATTCATCGACAAAGAGTGATCTCCCGGGGAAGTATCTCCAGGAACCTCTTGCAAAGAATGTGAAACCCTGACCGATTCGATGAAGATTGGCGAATCAGTCCGTTGCGAGAGGACATTCAGAATATTCTCATCTTTGACTATGACGGCACACTGACCTACGAAACTACGGAAGTCCCTCAAGTCACGAAAGACGCTTTAAGAAAAATGAGGGATCTAAGGCTCGCAACGCTCGGAATAATTTCAGGCAGGGACTTGGCCTTCCTGCAGCGGGTGGACAAGGAACTTTCTAGCGTCTTCTCTTTCCTCATCGCGGAAAATGGAGCCATTTCATACTTTGAAGATCTAAAAAAGAAAGAAGTT
>JASHXQ010000081.1 GCA_030043455.1 Nitrososphaerales archaeon
CCACTACGCTCCCCAGTGGAAATTCTGGAGTGGGGATGGGAGTGAACGGAGCAAGTGCGACCCCCAGCTCAAGCCAGGGAGTACCACAGCAACCTGCTGTCCCACTTCGAGAAGAGATTGTAGCTGGAAAACTCGTCGGAGAAGTTACACCGGAAGTTGCATCCTCCGAATAAAATCCATAATCACCGGATATGATCGTTAAGCCGAATCCAGTTCCCGGCGAAACCATGAAGGGATCGGTCGTTGCGCATTCACAACTTATCGCCGCGACCAGATAGGATCCTGTAGAAAATACAACGGAGGACGATGTGGAAATACTGCACGAAACGGGAGCAGTAGTTCCTTCACAATTGCCACCACCGGTAACGCTTCCAGGAGAAGCCGCAGTCACACCAGATACTTCGATGATCTCGGCTTGGATTCCAATGGTGTATGTTACCTTGATGGTTACATCATCGGTGCCGCTTGATCCCAAAGGCGCAACCCATGCTGATGTCAAAGCGAACGATGATATGCTCCCCACTTCCGAATACGTTGAAAGGAAAGTATCTGAAATTGTCGTGACCATCGTCATGCTAGCAAACCTTGGGTTGAGAGTACTCAAAACAAGCACTACGACAACGTCTCCCGAAGTAACACCAGAAGAAAATGGTATGGTGAGTGTGCAAGACGTGTCCCCGGGATTGCATGTAGTAGGGGTGGTTTCACCAACGTTGTACTGGATCCTCGTCGCAGCTGCGACGGCATAATGAATTCCGATTTGGGGCAGAAAACCGATCAAACTTACAGTAATGAGCAAGATCATCAGAGCAAGTGAAACTGTTGTATTCTGATTTCCCGATTTCCCAAAACGCATATTGGCCCGGGAGAAATTTCAAACCTATTTATGAATTAGAAAAAAGCAGAGCGCTCAGCTTTCGCTTTTTCAAATTCAATTTCTGACGATATTCTAATCCTAGTTTAGCAAGGCATACATTTTCTATGTCTGGACAGCGCGCTCAAGCCGAAGAATTAGTTTGAAGCTCAGGATTCGGTTTCGTGATTTCGACATGGATATGCGCATGCCTTGGGGTTCCACTCATCGTATTGGGCCTTGCAACCATAGCCGAAGGTGAGCTTTCGGGCTTTTTCCTGCCCGGGACTCCCTAGAACTTTAGTCCACGACGGATTGAATTTTTCAAAATAGAATCTCGGCTCCTAACAAAACGACTCCAGAAGCTGATGATAGTTTCCCACAGTTTCAGCTAAAAGCATGCGGGATCGGGACTCCTTTCAGTTGCCATGAAAGGGGAAAACTGGGGCAGAAAACGAATAAAGTATATCTACTGAGGTTCTCGTTCGGCGACCCCGATGCTCCTCGAAAAGATCCTCAAAGTACAATCCAAACTTTTGGGTTACTCTGCACTGATCGCTCTGATTGTAGGATCATGTCTTGCAAGTACATCCTACGCTTCCAGTAGTGCTGGAAACGCTACCATCGTCACTAGTACGGATTACGCAGGGTACCGTAGCCAGATTAGTTCTCTGAGCGGTCTCTCACAATTTACTGCCTCATGGGTGGAACCAAGTCTCTCCTGCAGCACTGGAACGACTAACGCGGTTGCGACAATCAGCGCGGGATTTTTCGATAGCCCTAATTTTGTGGTAGCGGGGGCAAGACTCCAATGTGCAAACCCGAGTGGCACGACGACAACTCTTCAGCAATTGCAGTTCTCTTTTTCGAATTGGTGCGAAGGGAGCACCTGCGGCATTGTTCAGTATGTCAACTCTTTCACTCCAAAGCCGCTTGATCATATTTCAGTAGTAATTTCTGTGACAAAGACGGCTGTCACGATTACTTTCAAGGACACGACTGGGGGGCAATCGTTCACACAGAGCTGTGCCACTCCACCTAGCGGAGTATCTCTGAGCGGCGCCTGCTCAAGCTTGACTGGTGGAACCAGCGGGGCGTTTTTCACTTGGACGATAAACAAAGATATAATCAGTGGTGTCGCCCAGCCCGTCCCGAATTTTGTCAATATCGGTTACGGCAAGGACAAGACAAGCGTGGCGTCATCGTGTGGGGTCGTGATGAGTGGTAAATCGAAGACCATTGCAAGCTCCGGAACCGTAACTCGTTACGAATGGGTCTCGCAATCAAATTCGAAAGTCATACTGGTAGAGCCCTCAGCGCTTTCATCTGACGGCACGAGCTTTACAAATGTGTTCCACAACGCCGGCCCTTAGGTTCAACGCATTTTTTAGCGATGCCCGCGGCCGGTAACGAGGGCCCTCTATCCTCAATTTAGTGAAAGGACTCTCGAGACTACTCCTCGACAGCACCGCCCCGTGTGCGCGAGTGCTTGCGAAGGCTGTAGGATGGATCTGTTTCCCGGAGCTTTAGATAACCGTCAAAGTCGAACTGCTCCCAAAGTTTCTTTCCAACTTTGATCTTCTCCGCTTGGTCACGCTCCGTTCTGTAGATAGATCGAGCAACTTTCAAGATGTCGTGTAGGTTGGTGGAAGGAACGAAGATCACTCCATCATCATCAGCGAATACCGAATCGGTATTATCGACTGTGAAGTTACTCCACTCCGCAGATATGAGATCAAGTGGACCTCGCTCGTCCAACCGGCGAGGGCCTGGGGAAAGTGAGCCGTAGCTGAAGACTGGAAAACCAATTTCTATCAGTTCACTGGTGTCCCTGCTTAGGCCTCTGACGACAACGCCGGATAATCCCCACGCCCTAACTTCGAGCACTGTTAGATCACCGATGCAGCTTTCATCTATCCTGCCTTGATTGTCAATCACCAGAACATCTCCTGGTGAGGATTTCTTCAGGGCTTCGATGAAAACATCTACGCTTCCTCTGTGACGAGCCGGCAGCACTCTACCCGCAACGCGCATTCCTCGCGTTACCGGATGTATACCTGCCGGAGCGAATCGCAACGAAATCTGGAGTCTAACGCAGGCGTCGGCGATAAGCGGCGTTGTGAGTCCCATGAAGATTTCTTCCAAGATTAAGTCATCAAAAACGGTTCGTTTAGGGGTACGTATAGATTTTTTCGAGTCGGAATTTTCTTCCAAAAATCCTGAAATAAGAACCCTTGCAAGACAAAACCACTTGAAGGCAGCCCGAATTCACAAGAACAGCCAAACGCTTCAGCTGAACGAAGTTCCAGTCCCCAAGATCTCCAAAGACGAGGTACTGGTTAAAGTTAGGGCTGCAGGAGTATGCCATACAGAGCTTCATTTTCTAGAGGGCATCATTCCGTTTCCGGAGGAAGGTCTTACCCTCGGCCACGAGATCTCAGGCATAGTCACAGAAGTCGGAGAAGATGTCAGGAATGTTGCAATTGGAAACAGAGTAATCGTGAACAATGGGGTGGCGTGCAATCAGTGTTCACAATGTCTGCAAGGGAGGGAAAATTTGTGCGACAATTTAAAGCAGATCGGTTTTTCCCTCGATGGTGGATATGCGGAGTATGTCAAAGCAAGGTCTGATCTTTGTTTAATCATCCCTGATTCGATCTCCTTCGAACA
>JASHXQ010000082.1 GCA_030043455.1 Nitrososphaerales archaeon
GATCTTGCCCTCCTGTCGGAGATCGTGGATCGCGTCTACGTTTTGTACGCCGGAAAACTGGCCGAGATGGGTACTTCAGAAGCGCTGTTCAAAAACCCCAAACATCCGTACACCAAAGGCTTGATTTCATCTGTGCCTACAATCACGAGCAAATCCATTTCTGGAATATCCGGCTTTATGCCTGACTTGGCGAACCTTCCGCCAGGGTGCAAGTTCGCTCCCAGGTGCCCCTATGTTATGACCGTATGCAAGAACGAAGAACCCAGACTCCACAGAGTGGGGGAGGCTCAGGAAGCTGCCTGCTGGCTATACTGATCGAACCCTGCTGTCTCTGGACGATGTCCGGGTGATCTTTAGCAAAAAGTCCTTTTTGCAGCCGGAGATCCAGATTAAGGCGGTCGATGGAGTTTCCTTGGAAATAGCGAGGGGCGAGATCGTGGGTCTGGTGGGCGAATCTGGCTCGGGGAAGACTACCCTCGGCTTGGCGGTAATTGGTCTGGTCAAAACCGACTCTGGCAAAATTTTGCTACACAAGACACCCGAAGAGCAGATCGAAGTCTCTTCAGCGAGGGGATCAACCTGGAAAAAGCTCCGGAACGATCTGCAGATTATCTTTCAGGATCCGTTTTCTTCAATTGATCCGAACATGAAAGTTTTCGACGCTCTGCGCATTCCCCTCCAGGCGCACGGCACAAGAAATCGGGCGCAGGTAGAAGCTCGCATTGTTAACGTCTTTGATCAGGTGGGCCTTCCCAGGGATATTTTGGACAGCTACGTTTTCCAGCTATCCGGGGGGCAACGCCAGAGAGTGGGAATCGCCCGGGTGCTCTTGTTCAATCCGTCTTTCGTCGTAGCTGATGAGCCTGTTTCCATGCTTGACGTGTCTCTGAAGGGGGACATTCTCGACATTATAAAAAAAATCGCTGAAAACTTTCGAGTCGCTTTTCTTTTCATCACTCACGAGATGGCAGTCGCTAAAGTGATCTCCGATCGAATCGCGGTTATGTATCTGGGACAGATCGTCGAGCTGGGCAGCGCGGATGATGTGATTGGAAATCCGCTGCATCCATACACAAAGGCGCTATTGCAAGCGACTCCCAACATCGATCCCTCGAAGAAGGACACACTAATAGAAGTCAACATTCGCGGGGATATTACCTCTGGAGGTTTGGATCCGCAGGGCTGCAAGTTTCACTCGCGATGTCCATTTGCGATGGACATTTGTCTTACAAAAGTGCCCGAGCTGAAAGACAAAGATCCCGGACATTCGGTTTCGTGCTGGCTCTATTGAAAGCGATCCGAAAGAAATTCCAGCAAGCCCCTAATTCCAACGAGAGCACCTCCGATGGCAAGCACAAATGAGACCAGCAGCTGCAGAATCTGTGCAGGCGACTCATAGGAAGTAAGATCCAGAAGAATGGCCAGACCGATCATGAGAAAGGCGACCAGTAACTTCGTTGCGCCGCTGGCCATTTCCAAGCCGGTGGACTCTTCGCACAGCCTTTTTAATGGAGACTCAAAAGTTTACGCCGTTCAAGCTCTGGGCCAACTATTGCTACTACCAGCGGTGGTAAATCCGGCTAACGAAAAATCGTGGCCTGCGCCTAATATTTGCAAAATTTTTTGGTGTTCGTCTAAGAAGAACACTGAATTCTTACAGAGGATTCTTCGGAATAATGAGAAGCTTAAAATTAATGGTTTCAGCTAATCGTTGGGCAACATGGCGCTAGAAAGTCTTGATTTCGTTCTCTCGAGTGAGACAAGACTGAAGGTACTATCGTTTCTTTCTGTAAATTCCGGAACTCCGACCCAGCTAGCAAAGCAGATCGAAAAACATCTATCTCATATCAGCCGGGCTTTGAAGGAGCTGGAAAGCAAGGATCTGGTATCATGCTCCACTCCCGAAAGCTCGAAACCCAGAGTGTACTGTCTTACCACCGAGGGGGACAGGTTGATCAAAGAGATCTACCGATATAGAGTCAGCATCAGCATGGTCTGAGTGATTTCCAGTTTCATAGCTAACTTTTTTTCGTGCAACAATCCACCAAAGGCGTGTAGTGCTTTTTCCTGATCCGGAAAAAATCGCTTCCCTGCAATCCTGGGAAGAATTCGAAAACTTCACAGATCAGGCTTTTCGATCCTTAGGCTTTCAGACGACTAGAAACTTTCGACTTAAAAAACCGCGAATGCAGATAGATCTGCTTGCCTCGAAAAATGGTACGACCTTCCTTGTGGATTGCAAGCACTGGAAGCGGACGGTGGGAAGAGGGTCCATGATGCGCGTAGCAGAAAGTCAAGTGCGCCGAGCGGATCGAGTAGCTGCTGATGGAGTCTTTCGGAGACTGGTGCCGATAATCCTGACTTGGAGAGACGAGTCTTTGTTTATTTTGGAGAATGGAGTGCCAGTAGTACCCATCCATCGACTCGCAGATTTCATTCTCAACTGGGACATGGCGAATGCGCGAATTCTGATTGTGCATTCGGAGGAACGCCAAAAAGTGCTGCCCAGCTCTGGTTAGCTTTTTAGTTAATTCCCGGATTTTCATCCCCGACGACAATGAGGATTCAGAGTTACACTGAATGACCTAAGAAATGTGGAAAAGGCATTTGACCGAGTCGTCATTTTTTTCTTCAATTGAAAAAATCCCAAATCTCCTCTCACAAGATTCGGGTTGGAAGAAATTCCCGGAGGGGTGCAGAAGCGTCTTTATTTAATAAGAGCTTTAAAAGCATGATAAGTGCCTTTGCCCCAAACCAAAGCGCTGATCAGCATTGAGAACGTAGTCGCATCAGCGAGCATCAACCAGACTGTGGATCTCAATCAGATTACGCGGTCTTTTTCCGATGTGGAATATCATCCTGATCAATTTCCCGGGCTGGTGTTCCGGCTGAAAGTTCCCAAGACGGCGACCCTGATTTTCAGTTCAGGGAAGATGGTTTGTACGGGGGCTAAATCCGAAGAGCAGGCGATGAAAGCAGTCAGAACAGTGGTTCAGAAACTGCGGAAGGGAAGTATTGACGTAAGGAACGATCCGATCATCGAGATTCAGAATATAGTAGCTTCCGCTTCGTTGGGAGGCAAAGTTCACTTGGAGGAGGCTGCCCGACAACTCCCCAAATCCATGTACGAACCCGAGCAATTTCCGGGGTTGATTCACCGGATGGCAGACCCGAAAACGGTCATCCTTCTCTTTGCGTCCGGCAAGCTTGTGTGTACGGGCGCGAAGAAGGAGACCGAAGTTTATAGAGCTGTGAATAATCTGCACGTGACGCTGGAGCAGAAAGGACTAATGATCTACGCCTGAGACCCTACGTCTGCAGCAGAGCTTCTTCTTCCTCAGATAGCGCCATGTTGTCTTTCAGTTTTTTCGCCAACTCTTGGACAGACGTGAAGCTGTGAAGCTGGATGTCCATTTTTCCCAGATCTTCCTTGGCATCTTCCGATCGATCCACCAGTGTTAGAGCGTCCGAAACGATTCCGCCGTTCGCCCGAATTGCCGAGGCAGCTGTCACGAGTGTTCGTCCGGTTTCAGAAACATCGTCCAGAAGGAGCACATTCGCTCCCGGCGAGATTATCCCTACGATTTTGTGTTCTTGATCCAAGGGGGAGTGTACGAGCGGGATGGCAAGTTTTGTAGCGATTACCGCACCGAACACCAATCCCGTGATTGGAATCCCACAAAGAGCATCGATCCTTCTATTCCTAGACATCTCTGAAAGTTTCTCTTCGAAGCATTCAATCGCAAGGGAGAAGATTTGTGGAAAACTGCTGACTCGGCTCAGATCGACATAGTAAGGTGTCTTGGTTCCTTTGGCAGTCTTGAAGTCTCCAATCCGAAGAGCGGAAGTTTTCAGAAAGGCCTTGCCCAACTCCGCCAGAAGATACTCTCTGTCTTTCTTGGGAACTGCCATCGACGAATTCTATAGCTTCGACTACCATTTTAGCATTGGTATCTTTCATGGATTTTGGCTGCCGCCGATATTGGCCCACTACGAAGTGGAGTTTCTAATTTGACAGAGATCTGGGTACCCTACGGCCCCGTGGAAGTTTCCTTCGAAATCAAACAAGAGAACCTCACCCAAATCCTAGAACCCACACCTCAGAAGATTTCAGCGGAAGAGCTTGAGATCACCGCGGACAAAGTATCCGCGGTGAATCTGCTTATTCTTTCAGGAACTCCCGGGGTTCAAAAATTCTTGGATGTTTTGCTGGCTCGCAACAAGAACGTGAAGAAACTCTTCTACCCGAAACCTCTGGGAGCTCTCTGCCGAAGAAAAGCGCAAGAGTTCGCGATCCAAGCTGAACCACTAGAGATCTTGGAGGGCGGCTCGGAAAGTGTTTCCCCTGAAACGCTGGCCAAAAAGGTTCCGGCACTTGGAACCAAGATCCTTCTTGTCTCGTCTGTTCACTACGATCCGCTCTTCGGTCTTTCCAGTGCTGCGTCCGAGACCACGAGACTCGTCCCAGAGCTGAAGGCCTATCTCTTCTCTGAATTTAGGGATACTCTTCCCTGCTCCACGGAAGACGCTGAAGCCACGGGATTCGCCCTAAATCAATTCCAGTCCTTGCCGGATGTAAGCTCTCTGGAAGTAACAGAGAAAGCTGGGTCGGGAACGATCGGCCTCTCACTCGGTGAGGTAACTGAAGCTCACACAAGGACTCTGGAAATCTGGAAGGCGACTCTTTCAGTTCCAGCTCAGAAGGCAGAGAGAGTGATTTTCGGTTGTGGAGGCGGTGAGAACGACAAGAATCTCACAGAGGCTTTCTCACGGGCGCTTTTTCCGATTTTGCAGAATGTTGCCCTAAACGACACAAGCTCCAAAATCTGCATGCTGGCGGAATGTGGTAGCGGCCTGGGATCAGAAGCCTTTTTGCGATTTGTTACAGGAAGACTTGAACCTAGATCAAAGATCGGCGCTCTGGAATACGTAGAAGGTCTCGAAGTACTCGTCGCATTTCAAAAGTTGCAGACAGATTTCGAGCTGAAGATCCTGACTACCCTTCCCAATTTCTACGCAGCGAAGTTCGATTTGAAAACGATCGGTGGCGCAAGAGAAGCTCCGGGTTCCCTCCTGCAATTAGGCTCGCGAGCGAAAATCTCAGTGTTCCCGGACGCCTCAAGCGTCTCGTTTAGAGCTTGAAAAGACCGAGACTGAAGAGCGGATTATTGATGATGACAAACGCGCCGATGGACGCAGCCAGAACCCAAGTTAGAACGAAAATTACCTTCCGCGTGTTGGAAAGGGAAGAGACGTTATCCAGTGGCTGAAAGGCAGGAGCTCGCGTCCACATGATCAAAATCAGAAAAGCCATCAAAAATAATCCTGTGACGAGCATTATTGCAATGCTGACCACGGTCAGGATCTGATGCACCCGCGGGCTGACCGCAGAATTGGCAATGTGCCCGCCGTCGAGCTGCCACGCCGGAAGGAGATTGATGAAAGTAACGAAAAACCCGAGGGAATAAGCCAGATACAGTAATTGAAATAGTGCCCCGCCAGTAACCATCGAAGCTGATCCCGGTCGAAGAAGCCCCATCAAGAATCCAGTGTACGTATCAAAAGGCGTGAAGGTCGTGCTGGCGGGATAGCTGGACACGGGAATCAAGTGGGCCGAGAAGACAGCAAAGATCGAAACCACGACGGTTACACCTAGCCCGGCTATTGGTCCCGACAGTCCGAGGTCGAAAAGAGCATCCCGGTTCGGTGGGGGATCCCTTGCGTTGATCACTGCTCCAAAGGTGGGAAAAATCCCGGGGATTCCAGGAATAAAGTATGGCCACGAAGAGCGCATTTTGTGAACCCAGGAGGCGACTTTGTGCCCCATCTCATGTATGCCTAAAATTCCGAGGAGAGCGAGCACGTAGAGTAACGAAAACAGAATGGCGTTGGAAGTACTCACCGAAGGGGTAGTCGGATCGGAGTATTGATAGATCCGTAAAAAGCCGTCAGCAAAGACCGCCACCATAGTAGCTACGAAGAGTCCCAGCGGCCACTTTAGTCCCTGCCGGACATAGGGCGGTTTTTCGAAGACAAAAATCTGAAGAGTTTTGTCCTGCTGTTTTCTAAGGACGGCGCTTTTGTTGTATTTGCTCAAGTCATTCAGAAGTGCTTTGAACGACTCCTTGGTTTCGTGAACCGAAGGGTCGAGATTGAATTCGAAAGCGCCATTATCCATGTGGTACTGGGAGCTAACCGGGAAGTGATTTCGAACGGCGTCAATCACTTGGACAGACACGTCCGGAATACTGCCTTCGGGATTAATGGAGGTCAATCGATTTTACCCAAGCACAGAAGACTAGGTCAAGAAATCTGGTGATACAAATCAGCAGACGCGGAGAGATATTAACATGGCCCGGCCACCCAATTAAGCTCTTTCATCCAATTCTTTTTAACTTCATTTAGGCCCAAGTAGCCATTGATCTATTCTAGAGGACGGCTGGCGTGCAGAACATATTCCTGAGGCGCGTAGGAAAATATGGGATACGCAAATGCCTCGTAGAAGATCTTCCTTCGATCATTTCGATTAATTGGGCAGCTCTGCCCGAGCATTATTCTGATTCTTTCTTTGAAGAGCGGCTGCGGGAATCTCCAGAGACGTTTCTCGTTGCTGAGGACGACCAAGGATCAATAATCGGTTACATCATGTGCCGTATCGAGTATGGCTTTTCCCATATGAAGAGATACGGGCTCGCGAGGAAAGGGCACGTCGTTTCCGTCGCCGTGTTGGAAGTCCATCGTGGTCAGGGAATAGGCAAGGCGTTGATGGAAGAAGCGTTGAAGGGGATGAAGGATAGAGGCTGCTCTGAAACTTATCTCGAAGTCAGGGTGTCCAATGATGCGGCGATCACGATGTACAAGAACCTCGGCTTTCAAACCGTTACCACTCATCACGGATACTATCGTGATGGGGAGGACGCCTATCTGATGAGCAAGACTCTTTGAGATCGGCTATCTGACCATACGCTGGATTTTGTTGAACGAGAAGGGGGGCGTGGATACTGAGGCTCCCCAAAGGAGCTACTTTCTTCAGTTTGCGTTGGTGTGCCAGCAAGTCGAGTCCACGAGAAGCAAACTGGCCAAAGTTGATTTTGTATCCCACTATTTTCTTTCCCTGCCTGATTATGATCTAAGACTCGCTAGCACTTTCTTGTCAAGCAAAATTTTCCCACCCGGCTTTGCGACACCGGAACTAAATGTCGGATATTCGCTGATCTGGAGAGCTATATCCAGCTTTCACGGAGTAAAAGATGGGGAACTTTCTGACTATTATTTCAAGTACGGAGATCTCGGATCGGCCATTGAGGACTGGCTCGGAACCCACAAAGCAGATCGTCCTAAACATACGGGAACTCTTCTCCTCAACGAACAGGATCTTTCCCTCGCGGATTTTTACTCTGCCCTCATAGAGCTGGCGAGAGCGTCTGGAAAGGGATCGACCGATCGGCGGCAAAGAATCTTGGAACGAATCTTCTCGCTCGCTAAAGATCCCGTAGAAGTGAAATTTATTGTCCGAATTCTGGGAGGAGAGATGAGGATCGGACTGGTCGAAGGGCTGGTCGAAGAAGGCATCGCCAAAACCTTTGGGAAGACTCTCATTGAGGTAAGGAGTGCCAACCTTGTCCTGGGCGATATCGGGGAAGTTGCTGTCCTTGCAAGACATAACCGCCTTGACGAGGCGAAGCTATCCCTCTTTCACCCCACAAACTTCATGCTGGCAGAATCTGCGCTCGATGCAGAGGAGCTCTACAAAAAAATGGGAGAAACTTCGGCACTTTCGGAGTTTAAGTACGACGGAATTAGGGCGCAGTTACATTTTTCGGAAGGTGTGGCGAGAATTTATTCCAGAAATCTGGAGGAGATCACGCGATATTTCCCAGAGATCACCGACGCTGCTAAAGCTGAGCTAAGCGGCTCTTTAATTCTGGACGGCGAGATCGTCCCCTTCTCCGGTGGAAGACCTCTATCCTTCCAAGCTCTGCAGCGCAGATTGAGAAAACTCGTTCCGTCTCCCGAAGACGCCCCGGTCAAGTATTTTGCTTTCGATCTGCTCTACAAGGAAGGGTCTCTAATCCAAAAGTCACTTTCCCTTCGTTCACAAGTGTTGTCTTCTTTGGAGTTGAAGGGGGCATTGATAACTTCAGAAAAGAGGAGAGTCTCGAATCCCCTCGAAATAAAGTCCATGTTCGACGAGAGCAAGTCGCTGGGCTACGAGGGCCTTGTGGTGAAGAATCCAGACTCGTCGTACAACCCAGGGAAAAGAGGGAAGAGTTGGATCAAATTAAAGTCGGAGCTTGATACCTTGGATGTAGTAATTGTTGCCGCGGAATACGGCCACGGCAAGCGAGCGGGTGTCATTTCGGATTATACTTTTGCAATCAGGGCAAGCGACGAGCTAAAGGTGGTTGGGAAAGCTTACTCGGGGTTGACCGATGTGGAAATTTTGGATATGACGGAACGGCTCAAAGCGATTACTTTGCAGGACTTTGGTTACAGACGAACCGTCAAGCCAGAAATTATTCTGGAAGTAGCGTTTGACGCCATCCAGAAAAGTTCGTTGCACGACAGTGGGTTTGCCTTGCGGTTCCCCAGAATCAAAAGAATTAGGACGGACAAATCGGTGAGTAATATCGATACGCTGGACCGGGTCAGGGAGATTTACGAAAGGCAAAAAGCAAAACTTTAGTTAGAGAAGTTGAATGTCGGCAACCGCCTGGATATATCTCGGCCCGACCTCACGAACCCTTTTCCAAGTTGTGATCTTGAATTTTCTGTCTCTAATTTGCTCCTTGAGATGATTGTGAATCCACGTGCCAGTTGCAAAGTCCTCTTGAGGAACATGGACATAGTAATGGATCATTGCTTCCTTCTTCTTTGCGGAGTTGAGCGCCGCTGGAAGGAACTCCTGAGCTCTTTCTGGAAGGGGCATCAAGATCCGATCAAACTGTCCGGCGTGGTCCTTCGCATACTCTGCGGCTTCTCCCAGAACCGGAAGTACTTTTCCTTTCATCTTTTTATTTAGAAGGAGTGAAGCCCGGGCGAGACGGATGGCGTCTGGGTTTAGGTCCACGCTATAAACGATGCTGGGAATTGACTTTGCGATGATGAACGAAAAGGTCCCGACTCCCGCAAACATGTTCAAAATAGTTTCATTGTCGGCGACGAGCGACTTTATCCGCAACCTCTCAGTCGAGAGTCGAGGAGAAAAGTAGACTGATCGTACGTCGACCTTGAACAAAACACCGCTTTCCCGATAGATCGTTTCGTACTTTTCTTTTCCGGCAATGAGT
>JASHXQ010000083.1 GCA_030043455.1 Nitrososphaerales archaeon
GGGAGGTTCGTACGGACTCATCTCGGCGTCTATCTGAAGGGCAAGACGATTGGAGTGCTGGGTACCGGTGGTATCGGTCAGGATGTCGCAAAACTCGCCAAAGCCTTCGGGATGAGATCCATAGGGGTGAACACCACCGGTGGTGCCGCACCGGATTTTGACGAGGTCACTACGACCGCACGCCTGGACTCAGTACTCAAGAGATCAGACGTGATCGTGGTTGCGGTACCGCTCACTTTGAAAACGAGGAATCTCTTAGGGCAAAGGGAATTCAGTTATGTGAAACCCGATTGTATCATAGTGAACGTAGCCCGGGGTGCCATAATTAATGAACAGGCGTTGTACGAATTCCTTCGGGATCACCCTAAAGCGAGGGCTGCGCTGGATGTCTGGTGGAACTATCCCAAAGCTGGTGAAGAAAAAGCACTACAAAATTATCCTATATCCACACTGCCTAATGTGCTCTCTTCACCCCACTATTCCGATGGTGTAGACGATGGGCAGAGATTGGGATCAGAAGGTGCTGTTGCAAACATACTGCGGTACCTCAGGGGAGGCGAACCTTTGAAGGGCGTTGTCCGCCGGGAAGATTATCTCGCTCAAGGATGAGCCTTGATCGAAAGCTTCCTGGTGTTATGAGGACAGAAATATTAACTTCCGGTAGAGACGGGTTTCCGGGCTTTGTCAGATAGGGAGCCGGATGAAGCCGGAAGAAAACTCGCAGCGGTGATGTTCACCGATATCGTAGGATACACCGCTCTCTCCCAGAAAAATGAAAGCTTGGCTATGGAATTGCTGGAAGAGCACCGCAAAAAAGTCCGGCCACTCTTGGCAAAACACGGTGGAGTGGAAATCAAAACAATCGGTGATGCTTTCCTCGTCGAGTTTCCCAGCGCTCTCGGGGCGGTCCGGAGTGCTATTGATGTCCAGCAGGCCATACACGAAATGAATTCCGGAAGATCACTGGGAAAGAGGATCCAGCTGCGCATTGGTATCCACTTGGGGGATGTAATTCACAGCTCCGGCGACATCTATGGGGATGCTGTCAATGTAGCTTCACGAATTCAACCCCTCGCAGAACCCGGAGGAATTTGTATCACTGAGCAGGTCTACGCACACATCCGACACCAGCTTAGTAATCTCCAGATGTTGAGTCTTGGGAAGCGCGAGCTGAAAAATGTGGATCAATCGGTGGAGATTTACAAACTTGAAATTCCCCGGGTGAAGAAAGGTCGCGAGACAAAGGACGTCAGAGGACCGGTTTTGGATCGAACCCGAGTAGTGGTCCTCCCATTAATCAATATGATCACCGAGAGTGGAAGCGAATATTTTGCAGATGGGTTGACAGAGGAGCTCACCTCTACACTATCCCGAATCAGTGGTCTCCATGTTATTTCCCGGACTTCTGCCGCCCAGTACAAGAACGCGACGAAGAAAATCCTCGAGATCGGTAAGGAGCTCGGAGTGGGGACAGTGATCGAGGGGAGCGTACGCAAGTCGGGCAATCGCGTGAGGATCGCTGTCCAGCTAATAGATGTGCTGACAGACGAGCATCTCTGGGCCGAGAATTACGACCGGCAATTCGAGGATGTATTCGCGATCCAAAGTGACATCGCACGGAGGGTCGCTGGTTCTCTGAAGGTGCAGCTCATTCCAGGAGAAATGAAGCAGGTGGAGCGTGTTGCGACCACCAACAGCGAAGCCCACAATCTGTACTTTAAAGGGAGATATCTGTGGAGGCAGCGCACGCACGAGGGACTTTCTAGGGCGATCGAGTTCTTCAAAGAAGCCATTGAAAAAGATCCAAGATACGCACTGGCTTACTCTGGCATCTCGGACTGTTACACTGCCTTGACAGTGTACGGCCATTCTCCAGTGGAAGAGACTCTGACGAAAGAAAGACTCGCAGCTTTGCGCGCTGTCGAATTGGATGAAAGTCTGTCTGAGGCTTACAACTCTCTCGGAGCGGCCCACATGTTGAAGGATGAATATCCCGAAGCCGAGATAGCCTACAGTCGTTCTATCGAGCTCAATTTGAATTATTCTGCGGCGCATCACTGGTATGCTCAGCTCTTGGCGATTCTTGGCAGAGGCGAAGAGGCGGTAAGAGAGGCTGAGCGGGCCAGAGAGTTGGATCCCCTATCGCCGACGACTTTTATGACGCTGGGGTTCGTGCATTTTCACTCAGGAAATCTGCCGGCCGCGATAGCAGTGCTAGAGAACTACCGCGAAATCGATCCAAACTATCTTCCGGCAAGTCTTTGGCTGGGAATCGCTTACACAGAAAGCTTGAGATTTGACGAAGGGATTAATCTGCTGAAAATTGCGGCTCAGAAGCTCCCTGTAGCAAAAGCTGGGCTAGCCTATGCCCTTGCTAAGGCAACTAGGCAGAACGAGGCGCTTCAAACCCTGGCAGAGATTGAAAAAACAGCTGACGACCGGTTCGTCAAGGCAGAGATCGCCGGTGTCTACTTGACTCTTGGGATGAAGGAAAAGTTTGCCTTCTGGAGTGATCGAGCTTTCGCTGAAGCGGGTCCGGGATCGTATTTTCTGCTGCAATTTTACCCTTGGACTCGCCAAGTTCGGAGGGAAGAAGGTTTGAAGGGAAATCGCCAAGTCGAACGCGTCACCCAGAGATCCTCATTTGATGAATTTCTTTCCGATGGTCTACCTCTAAAGTCGACTTTGCTAATTGTCGGTGGAGCTGAAGTGGGTAAGGAGGCAGTAGGCTATCGTATTGTTAGTGCGGGTCTCTCCAAAGGAGAGTTGATCGTGTACCTGACCGGACTCTCCACGCGAGAAGTTCTACGAGGAATGAACGCCTTTGGGATAGCAGTAACCGGAGCCGATCAAAGTAGCCTCTTTTGGATTTCGGGGGAAGGAGGACATCTAACATACAACCCCAACGATCTCAGTGGACTGTCGTTCAAGCTGAAGGAGACTTTGAAGAAAAATCGTGACCGGAGAATCCGGATAGTCACTGATACTCTGTCGCCCCTGCTGATGCTCAATTCTAAAGAAACTGTCTATCGATTCCTCTCGCAATTGTTCTCCGAAGTGAAGCAATACGATGCGGTTCTGGTCGCAACTTTGGAGGAAGCCATGCACGAACCGGGAGTAGTCGCAGCTATGAAGCAGCTCTTCGACGGTTTCATGGAAGTCAATTCTACTGAGGGGAAGGAAGGTATGCCGGTCAGGACGGTCCAAGTCAAGAAGCTGCGAGGGGTCTCTGTGCCGGAGGAATCGAGAAGTTTTACTCTCTGATCCGGTATCAATTATTATTTCGCAGCTGCTTCGTCCAACAAGGAGACTGTGAATGCACGTGCTGCGGCTTCTGGCGCCCCACGATCGATGAGAGGCGTCCTCTGATGGGAGAGCAGCAATTTATCAAATTTGATTTTGGAAATCCGCCTGGCGGACATCGAGCAAATTATCGGATCTATAGCGACATCCTGAAGTACAAACAGCCCCTCCTTTCCCAAGACTCCATCGAACAGAACATCTCCGCCAATTAGAGCTCCGTCTTCCTCCGAGTAAAGGGAGATGTGGCCGGGAGTATGACCTGGGGTGTGGACCACTTTCAACATTCCGACGCGATCTCCCTCGTTGAGCTCGTAATCCACTTGGATGGTGTCTCGAGCCAGACTGCCAAATTTTTTCAGCACTTGGTCTTCGCGAATTCCCATTATGTCAAGCAGTTTTCCGATCATTTGATGACTGGGAGGGCCATGGTATGGAGGATCGTGCTTCAGAAATCCGGCATCCAGCCAGTGCGCGTAGATTTTTGCACCGGTGATCCGCCTCACCTCGTTTGCGGCCTGCACATGATCCGGATGAGTGTGGGTGAGAATTAGGCGTTTTACATTCTTAATGTCGTAACCCTCGTCTTCCACATGTTTGATCAATTTGGGCAGCTCCGCCGAGAAGCATGTATCGACAAGAGTAAGATCGCGAGGGCTCTCTTCCTCGACAATAAATGGCGTGATGTAGATTCCGAAAGGATGATCCAGTTTGTCGATGGAATGAATCTTCTTGGTGAGAGTGGTCACGAGAACAAACCGGTTGAATCCTTGGCATAGTCGTAAGAGATTATTTTGGTGGGCTTAACGCGGACGACTACGGGCTTGCGAAGAGCGGCAAGTCCATTCGCTAGCTTCTCCGCATTGGCCTTTGGCATGTATTTCTCGAAAATCGCGACCCGTTTGGGAATCACGTTGTCGTAATCCAAGCGGGCCTTGCCATAGATCACAGCCCCTTGGTAGGGAAGCGCTTCCATATCGACTAGAACCGTAACGTCGGAATTTTTCTTGATGTTAGCTATTCTCTGCGTGTCATCCTGCGTACCAAAAACGATCTCTCCATTATCGTACTTGAACCACGCCGGGACAGAATGTATTGACCCATTTGAGTTGTGCGTACAAAGCCTAGCGATCGGTGCTTTTTCAAGAAAAGAATTCAGTTCACTATCTGTCAACGGCGGCATCTGAAAGACCAATTTCCAGAAACTCCATCCTCAAAGCGGAGGGGAAAGAATCTTTCTTCTTAAACATTGCCTAAATTTTTTGGCTGTAAAATTGAACCTTTTAAAAAAAATTTTGGAAAAGGTTCTCTCTCAAAGTTGATCTTGCAAACGTCTGCCTAACCCCTCCGGTTGCTTATAGGAATATCCGGGAAAGGAACCGAGGAGCTAGAAGATCCCCGGTGTCACTTTTTGCAATAGTTCGACAGCCCGCCCAGAAAATAATTCCATCCGGAATCGGCGTCCTTCGAAAACTGCTTTGCAATATTGGACTGGATTACCGTGACACGTGTTTTTCCATCCGGAAGGCTATCCAAGAGCCAGGTCACCACGGAGCTGGAAATCCGGGGGTTACTGTCCACCGTTTGGGAATCCCAAGTATAGGACAGCTTCTTGTCGGGCTCTAGTTCAAGTATCTTCCCACGGAGGATCGTATCCAAGTTTCTGTCACCCCAATGATACTTGAACTCGTACTCGCCACCCACCCTCGCATCCATCTTCGCCGCTTGGGGCATCCAGTGGACAAGCTCCTCTTCATCGGTCAGTGCTTTGAATACCCTTTCCGGAGGCGCGTCGACAACAATACTTTTCCTGATCTCTTCAGTTGCTTCCAAATCTTTTCTACTTCTTGCTTTTTCTTTGCTTCTTGGACTCGACATATTGTTTCAAGGCATGCAGTCTCTCGTCCCAGAAGAGATCAAGAAATCTGACCATTTCGGACATTCCATCTCGATCTACCGAGTAGAGCTTCCTTTGTCCCTCTCTTCGTTCCTTCACCAGACCGGCGTCTCTTAGCACCTTGAGGTGCGTGGAGAGAGCTGGGAGGGTGAACTCAAAGTGTGTAGCTATTTCACTTGGAGTCTTTTCTCCATCTTTGAGGAGTAAAAGTACCTGGCGACGATTGTCGTCTGCTACCGCCTTCCATGCCGAGCCCATGGTGTAATTAAATAATTAAAGAATTATTTAATTATTTATCTTACTCATGCATTGAATGCATTTGCTTCTTGAATCGTGTCTAGTTATCCCGTCAGAGAAGAGCTTTTTCGGGGGCAATCGGCAAAGTGAAAGTGAAAGTGGATCCCTGACCGTCCGGATTATTTTCTGCCGTCATTGCTCCTCCTTGAGCTGTTACATACGACTTTGAAATGAATAGGCCGAGCCCTGTACCAGATTTTGTGACGAATTTATTGAATAACCTAGGATACACTTCCGGATCTATTCCCTCGCCTTCGTCTTCCACCTTGACTGTAACAACCCCCTTTTCCTCTTTCGTGGACACTGTTATCCGTCCTCCGTTGTTGGTGTGTCGCATGGCGTTGGTTAGAAGATTTGAAAGCACCTGGCCAATTTTTGTCTTGTCAGCAGAGATTACGAGCTGCGGTCTGTCTGTTTCTAGTGAAATGTCTGCCTTCGAAGGACTCGGGAGATATCCGACAGTTCGGGGCAGATCATCGATTAGCTGCTTGATGAAATCGTTTAGATCGAAACTTTCGTAGTTCAGCCGGAGTGTCTTGTTATCTATTTTCGCGACCTCGAGCAACGTCTGGGTGAGTTTGTTCAGCCTGTTGGCATTTCGAATGGTGGATTCGATCAATCCTATGACATCCTCCTGTGGAATGTCGGGAAAAGATAGGAACTCTTGATTTGCACCGGATTTCGACAAACTGACAGGCTCCACTGCCGGCACAATCGCCCCCCTTAGCAGCTCCGCATTTGCGAGGATGCTCTGGGTGGGTGTCCTCAGCTCGTGGGCCGCAATATTGATCAGATCTGCTTGAGCTTTCGATTGCGATGCAAGCTGCTCATTCGCGGAAGACAGTTGTAGATTTGTGGAGACCAGATCAGCGGTTTTTTCCTTTACTGCATCTCCAAGGCGCTTGTTCCATCGTAGGATCATGAAAGCGGTTCCAAAAAAGGCTACCCCAATTCCTACAATGAATCCAGTACTGAGGAGACGCTGTTGATTGACCAAGGCAACTGCATTGGCGGCAAGCGCGTCACTTGCCACCACGTAAAGCACCCCGAACTGCACGGACTCGCGAGAGGATTCGTTCAGGAAGATTGGTTGATAGGCCAGTGTCGCACTTACCCCTCTGTAGGATATATCATCCACCCCAGAGTTGCCCAGAAGCGACTCGCGCAGGAAGGAATTGAATGTGGGTTTGATAGCCGCTGGAAGAGAAGCCTGGAAGGAAGCCCCAAACACATTGCTGCCTATAAGCGAACTGTTTCCAACATAAAGTATCGTTCCGTTGTAATCGAGGATCCCAATTGTGCTCGGGAAGCTGGCAGAAATCTCACTCTGAAGATACTGACCAAGGGTGCTGAGCTCGATCGCAGCAGCGACTACCCCATCGAAAACGCGAGAGGGCTGCTCGGAAGAGGCGTTCTCCAGATAGAGAGGTAGGGAAATGAAGATGTAGTCATTCGAAGAGTTGCTCAGAGAGGGAGTAGCGCCGCTGTAATAGAGAGTCCCGGATAATTTAGGATAAAGAAAATACGGTCTGGAACTCACATCCTTGCCCGAGTTATCGGGATAGGTCGTTACCGAGCCGTTGCTCGTTAGGAGTAGCTTTCCCGACGCACTTACCCAGAAATAAATAGAAGCGAGAGCACTGGTGGAATTTTGTGCCGAGAAAAAAAGAGGCACTGCACCAGTGAGGTTCCCGTCTTCTACCGATTGTGTGGAAGAAATCACCTGAAGGTTGGCAGAGACTTCCTCAAAGCTTTTGACCAAGAAATGGCTCAGATCGCTCGCTTGAATTTGCGAGTTAGAGTTGGCCTGCGCTGTCGAAAGATTGGAGACCTCATTGGATACTGAAGAAGAATATTGAAATGATGCCAAGGAGAGCAGAGCCGCAACAACCGCGAGAGATACCAAGAGGATGATGCTCGCTCTTGAGAGCGAACCGAACGGACGCAAATAGAATAAGAAAAAAAGAAAATTCCTAATAATGATTACGTAAATTTGTTCTAGAAAAAAGCGTGATTGTGGTTCGTTTTTTCCTAGTTAAGGAGAACCCGATCTACTGTTCTGAGGAGAGAGGCCATCGAAACTGGTTTTTTCACGAAAGAAGCTATGCAATTGCGTTGCTCTAGATCTCTCAAAAATGTGGGATCGATTTCGTACGCGCTGATCAGTATAACTTTGGTACCGTCCATATCTCTGATTTTGCAGGCTATCTCATCCCCGGACATATCTCCGAGCCTAAAGTCCAGAATTAGAGCGTCAACCTTTCTTCCCGAGAGTCGCTCGCTACCGTACCTAGTTAGGCACTCTCGACCGGACCTGGCAGTTACAACGGTGTATTTAGAGGAGAGAGCAATCTTGTAAGCCTGAAGTACATCGGCTTCGTCGTCGCAAATCATCACAGTTTTCCGCAAGCCAGTTATTTGCTGTTCCGTCGAGATATTTTCGTTGCTGCGATCAGAAAGAGAGAGCCAAGAACCATCCGACTTTTCCGGAGATGAGACATTTCCTTCGAATGGACGCGAAATGCTCAGCAGAACGGACTCTGATCGGTTCAAAAGCTAACTGAAAAGTTGCTCCTTAGTTATTTATTAATTGCATACCCGAAAACGAGCTGTGTAGTATTTTCTCAGACTTCTCAGCGAGACTAGAGGATTTCGGGAAACGCTTGAAGAAAAGTTGGGAGCTTCAATTAGAGAATGCTATTTGAGATTCCTCTATCTCGTGAGGAGACACCTCCGCCTCCCAGCTGAACCTTCCCTTATTTTTTCCAGATGCCCGGAGCATGTCTGATCAGGAGATCGAGTCGGGCTTGAAACTGTTCTAGTCCTTTGGAAGTCAACGACCAATATCGTGGGCCAGACATTCTGTCTATGTCCCTAGGGTCCAAAATGTATAAACCCGATTTCTCGAATCGGTGCAACATAGGAACCAGGGTGCCGAAGCTAAGTGCCTTGTTGGTGACTTCGATGAAATTTTTCCGGATCTGCTAACCAGTAATTGGCTGATTACTACCAATAACATACATGACTATAGTCTCGGCCAGACTGGGAGAGTCTCCAAGCGAACTTGTGCTGGCATTATTTTACTAGAAACGCGAGATCATGAGTTTCTGGTTAAACTTGATGAAAATATCTTATGGAAGATTCTGTCTGAATGCCGATTAGAAAGACCGAATAAGCTAAAGAATAGTGGGAGCTCACCTTCTTTGGTTCTCGGCCAAAATACAATTGTTCCATATCTTTCTTTAGCTGCACGTAAGGGGAGAGTGATACCTCAAAAGCTTCAGTACGTAGAATGGATGTAAAAGGACTTCCGCCCTAACAAAACTCCGAAGGGTAAATTAGATGGCCCCAGAGAATCGTAGAAAAAAATCGGATGAATGGGACTCCCGGGAAAAGGAATGGACTGACGAGATGCGTTGGTCTTTGTCCCACGGGCCGATGAAGACAAGGCATACAGGGATCAAGAAATTCAACCCAAAGAGACGATTCAGGTTCATGCTCGTATGGCTAACGATCTTACTCGGATCTCTAGCGGCAGCGGCATTCACAGTCTATGATCCAAACACCACGTACCAGGCAATTTTCTCGATCTTTAGTGCCATAATCTCCGGGGTTGTATTTCTAATCAATTATGGCAGAGATATCATAGTGACTGTGGTCAATGCTTTATCGAAGAACACTCTCCGATGAATAAAATTCTGGGTGACTGAAAATGAGATTTTTTTGCCCGAGTATCGTCGTTCATGGAAGAATTCTCTGTAATCCTTAATCAAAATAAGTTTCATCTGGCTATTTAGTTAGATCACCCTTAGAGATTTGCAAGTGATCGTAAATGGATTTCGGATCTCTCACCTTTCTTATAATCGCGGTTCTCTTACTTTTCGACGGGATCATTTTTGGCCTCGCAGCGGCCAAGGGCCTCACCTCGATCATCTTGATTGTCCTCGGTCTCATATTGGCGTCTTTCATCGGCATCAGTATACCGTTTCTAAATTCCGGAGCAGGCAGTTTTCTAAACGGTATGGAGAGTCTTTTCATAAACTTCGTAAACAAGTACGGTCCCAGGTTCGTTGCCATGCCAGTCCTATGGACGGTGGGATTTCTGATCGGGATCTTTGCCGTCTAGGGGAGACATTACGCTGGATAAACTTCCGAAGGGATCCTCCTATACTGTCGCGATCTGGTCAGAGGATGATTCTTTATGTTGCCGATGAACTCGGATTCGGTTGGTCTATACCTGACCGATCTTTTTATTGCTCCAGACTCTTGCGTTCCGCCAGCACTTGCTCGATGTCCATCGCGGTCTTGCGAACCGTCGTGGGTGTGAGATTGGTGGCGCCAGCGATTCTGAGCTGACTGGAATTCTCTCCAGTCTTTTTCGACGCCAAATACAGGGCGGCAGCGGCGATCGATACGGGCCTCTTCCCGGAGAGTTTAGGATCTTTTTCTATTATGGAAAGTAAAGCAAGCGCCGATCGCTGAGTTCTCGAACTTATTCTAGCGTTCCTCGCTACATAATCTACGTAATCTGCAGCGCAGAGTTGTTCCACATGGATCCCTAACTGCCGGAACAGCAATTTGCTGTAGGGCGCGATATGTTTTCTGTCTTCATGGGAAGTCACCTCGATGATGTCTTGCAAGAGCCTCGGGATTGAAAGCTTCCGACAAGCAACGTAGATGGCTGCTGTACAAATTCCATCGGTGGATCTCCCCCGGATCAAGTTCATTTCTGACGCTTCTCTGTAAATCGAGAGTGCCTCTCTTTGTACTGTGCTCCCAATCCCCAGTCGTTCAGCCATTCTGATTATCTTCTGCATAGCTCGATTGAAACTACGATCTGAATTTTCCACCGATGCTTGGAAATCGAGCCTACGGATCATGTACATATTGTCTGCAGCTTGAATTTTGTTTCCTCTTGAGTCCACATTTCTCCAATCGATGAAAGTCTGCCCTACGTGATTCGTCGAAGCAATGGTTCCGTTGTCGAATTTGGACAGAAGCTTGTCCTTTCCGGAAGTACTCAAAGAATAATCCTTACTGACAACGACCCCGCAGGCTTTGCAAATATTTTCTCCGCTTTCTATATCGAAAATAATTTTCCCTTTGCAGGAGGGGCAATCCCGCCAATTAGTCTGTTCCAATATTTCTTGGTTCATTTGCATGATTGCAAGAAAAACGCGAGTCTACTAAATAATCGAATAAGGAAAAGTTGTCTAGTAAACTACATTGTTTATGAGGTTAAGTGTTCGATTTACAAAAGATCAAGTTTTTTGACTATTTCAAAAATTTTCTACCTTTTCATCAGCGCAACGCTCTAAATATTTCCCAACGCAAAAGCTTTCAGGATGTTAAATAATATCTTAGATAGATACCTGTCTATTTTATTTCGGATAGGTAATTCATCCATCTTACAACTTGGAACGAGCATAGTTTTCCCCCGCCAGCAATTACGCTGCCACTTTATTTCTCCGCACGTACTCAATAAGTCCAGCAGGGAAATTTATGTTGAAGAGTACGAACTAGTTTCTCCGACACTCCGTTTCCAGGAGCTCAAAGAAAGGCTACCAATTCGAGAGTTCTGTCTTTTTGTCGCCAGTCGATCTATCGACGGAAGCATCCTTCTGTAAAGATTCCTCGTTGCTCCCCGAGACTAATTCCCGGATATCATCGTAAGCGTTCATGAAGCGCAGCCCTTTTTCTGTAATGGTGTAAATCTGAGAACCTTCTTCATACTTCAAAAGCTGGCGGTCCTGAAGAAGCGAGAGGTACTCTTTCAGCTGGGAGTACGACAGATACGCCTTGTACATAATACGTGTCCTCGTAGCTCCCGAGTCCAGGGATCTCAAAATCGTATCGATAATCTCTGTACTACTTCGGTACTTCATAAGAATCACGTGTGACTAACACCGATAAAAGCGTAGTGTAAGAAAGTTCTATGCTTGCTTGCTTGCTTCCTTTCAAGAATGATTTTTTGAAATAAATTCTGGGTGATTCAAGCTCCATCTGTAATGAGGAGTCTCGAAAGTTAGGTTTTGAGTTTATCAGGGCAAGCGGGAGAAGGGAGAGGATCGCCTCAACCTGCTGAGAACGAACAGGTTGTTCGATAATCGATTTAGTTCCGCAACCATTTTCAGGAAATTTTCTCTTGAAGATTTTTCGCTTATCTATATCATAACTTCACTTCGTCTAGTCTATCGTGAACGTCTACACAAAAGGGACAATGCGAAGGATCGATCTCGGATTAGCTCAGGAAGCATCAAGAATCTAAATTCGATCCGAGCAAATGCCCCCACCGGAGTTCAACAAACAAAGATCCGCATCTATGATGTCAATGGAATCCCTGCAATCAGGCAAGCGGAAGCGTGGATGGATTGAGATTGTTTGGCTCGTCCTTTCACAATGCACCGAGGGTTCGGTCAAGACAAGGATCATGTACAGATGCAATTTGAACTCGAAACAGACGCAACAGTATCTCTCGTTCTTGCTGGAATGCAAGTTTCTTGAAGCTCGTAAGGATCCTAGTCATGTAACCATGAGTTACTACACCACTGAGCAGGGGGTAAGCTTCGTCGAGAAATATGAGCAGCTTCAAGAGGTTTTGGAAACAGCGATCTTGCAAACGAAGAATGCTGATCATAGATTCGAAGAAAGGTTTGAAAAAATCACACCATAGGCCTCACTGAGATAACTTCACCGTTCTTCTCGTTTTGAATGGCATAGAAGTTGCCCCAAGGGTTTTCAGGCTGCACGAATAGGTTTCCTTCGAGTTCAACAATTTTCAATCTCACATCCGCCAGCTCAGTGACTTTCTGGGACTTTTCAGAAGATCGGGTGACTATGATGGAGCTACTAAAGCCAGCGATCATCGTTTCGAGCAATTTACTCAAATCTGCTGCATAATTGCTATTGAGCAGAGGATCAAGAGTCAAAACTCCCAAGAGTTCGGAATTTTTCACTTTCTTCCTGGCCTTTTCAATGGACCGCTCTAAACTTTGAACCAAGTTTCCATCCTCGTTTTCTTTCGGCGCGACGATTTGATACAGCACTTCGATCCGCCTTCTCTGTCTCAAGTTGGGAAGAAAAGCCTTCAATAGGACATCGATATCCTCGGAAGTTACCCCAACCGGAGGCACCAGTGTAGTCGCAGCTTCGTTCTTGCTGGAGTATCCAGCTATTATTCGAGTGATGAAAGGCAGGATGGACCTTGAGCTTATTGTGGGATCCAGATCTACATTGACAATGGTACGTTTCGGAATTCTTCCCTCCAAGATATCTTGGACCGCGTTGGGAGCGGATGCTCCATTGGCGACAACCAAGCGATTATTGGCAGGATTATCAATACCCGTGAAAGAGGGAGTCGCCCAAATCAGCTGATCGTACTGATCAAAACTATGGAACACGCCTTCATTCAGCGTAAAGAAACTGTGTGGTCTATCAATCTTGACACCACGCAGTTTAGCGAGATGAATCTGTCTGGTCCTCCGATGATTAACATATCCTTCATGTAATTCAATGACACCATCTACGAGATTATCAAAGATGACTTCTTCAACACTTTCCAGGACGAAGATCAGCTTTGCATGGGCTCGCTGCCTCCAGATCTGCAAGATCTTGGCATTGGTCATCAAAGCCTCCTTGTCCATGAAGTCACCCACCGCGTCCCAAGTGTCAATCACAATAAGCGGCGAGCTAGCATCCATGAGCTGATTCGTTATTCTCTCAAACAACGATTGCGGTTCATCCAGTCTTGCGTCGACAAATGGAGCAATCTCGGTTTTCTCATCCGATTTACTATCCTGATAGTCACCAACGTAATTTCGCACCCAAGGGTAGTACTCAAAAAGTTCAGAGATCGCAAGCCTACTCGAGATATACAAACAATTTTGCTTGGAAAGCCACATCGAAAGAATAGTCAGGGCAAGCGACGTCTTGCCGGTGCCAGCTTCTCCTTTGATAACAAGAGAGTAAGCCTCCTTCGCAAGAAATTGCTCTAATTCGTCGGGGAGTCTCCGAAGGTCCAGTTCTGGAAGAGCGGCCCGATCTCTCGGCATCCAAAAAGCTAACAGTGCTTCAGAGTATATAATAATTGGAGAGGAATTTTTGCTAAGAAGAAGGTACAAGAAAAAATTCTCCGGTTTCGGAACTGGCCCTGCCCATTTCCAATTAATCCAAAAATAGGATAATGCATTTATGCCCGAATCAAGGTTCGCATCTTTCGCCTGCATTGACAAAAATCTTCCTCGTCGATGACGAACCTGATATTGCAAACTCGCTCAGGCTCGGACTCGAGAGGAAGGGCTTCACTATAGATGTCTTCACCGATCCGACGGAAGCTCTTGGTAAATACAAACCACGCTTCTACGATCTTTTACTGATTGACATCCGGATGCCAAAACTGAATGGTTTCGAACTTGTGAGGGAAATCAGAAAGGTTGATGCAGATTCCGAAGTCTGGTTCTTGACTGCCTTTGAAGTATACTATGAGGAATTCAAGAAAATGTTTCCGGATCTCGACGTGAAGAACTTTATTCGAAAACCAGTATCGTTGAATGAACTAGCTGTGCGAATCGACCAGAGAGTTGCAATGGCTCAAGAAAAGGAACAATAGAAAAAAGCCATCAATAAATTCTCCAGGAAGTTTCATTGCTCTGTTACTTTAAACATTGAATTTTATTCAATGCAGCAAATCCTGAAGCAGTTTCCGGAGGAGGAGACTGTCCTGCGCATGGCCATTTTAGCCTGTCGAACCCCGCAGCAGGCCTGTTTACCCCTTCATGGGCAAACTACCGAATCTGAATGGAGTGATGCAGGGTTTGCCGTACGTCTTTCCCAATTGTCGGCACGGATTTCATGGAGCAGGTCAGAGCATCGGAAGACGCGTTCCGTGAGGGTGCCCACTTCCTTTGCAAGACCAGTCGAAGCGATCTCTGGTTGCTGCTTCAGCACTTCCAGATCAAATACGATTACCTGAAGCTGATCTATGGCATGGTGCAGGTTGTCATCCAGAACAGAATCTCCAAGAATTTCTGTCATGAGGTGACTAATAGTGTTGGTTATTAGTATGCCTTTGGACAGAATCTTCGGGATATAGAATCTAGGACTAGGATGCAGGTAAACTTTCCAAGACCGTGGTGAGAGCTTCGATCGAGAAGGGTTTTTGCAGGTAAATCAGGCCGGCCTGAATCGCTTCTTCCTTCACATCATAACTCGTCGCCAGAATGATTTTTGTCCGAGCTGTTTGGCTTTTTACGAGCTTAGCGGCATCCAAACCGTTCATCTGCGGCAATCGATAATCCATAATGATCACGTCGAAAGCCTCTTCCCCTTCGTTTAGCGCACGCACCAGAGAAACACCATCATCAAAAAGGGAAGGTGGCGGGAGACTCATTCTTTGAATAAGCGTGGTAGAGAGGACGGAGCGAATCTCTGGATCATCTTCCACTATAGCTATTCGCCTTTTTTGCGAGCGCCTCACCACGGGTTGAAAAATGATACAGAATTAACTACTGGGAGATTATTTATGTTGAATGTTCTAACGACTAACTGTCAATAATCATTCTATGAATTTTCCCATTCGAAAATCCAAGGCGAAGATTTCCAAGCCAATACGATTCGCGGATCGATCCATAGGGGGGAATTTACCCCCTCAGACTTTTTTACGAAAGAAGAAATAGCATGTCTTTCCTGCCTAGGAGAATTGCTGGGTAGCCAACAGACGTTTGGTCCCCTTCACAATTGCGGCAAGATCTGAATTTGTCTCTGTAGCTAAGACAATGGATTCCCCACCGAAAGATATCGGGAGGAGCGTGATCGTGAGACTCTCGTAATTCACGATCGACTTCTTAATCGCCTCACCGGCAACAGAACCCGAAACGTCGAGATAACTCGAATACATAATTTTTGCATCTAGGTTGAGAAGGTTTTCACAGATCGATTGCGGATCAAGTTTTTGTAATACTTGCATGTTCCGGCGCTGGAGGCTACTATAAAACTAGTAATAAATGCTGACGAAACTTATCCTAGAAGATTCATATGTAGGTTTACTCCAGTTCGCGCCGAATATTCGAATTTCAGACTACAATGGAAACTTTTGCCCTTAGCTCGATCTCATTTAGTGGCTTCTCACCGAGCTCAATTTGGAAACTGAACCGTTCTGGCGATTTTGATCTCAACATGAGACGCGACTCGAGATCGTCTATGGCGCCGTCTAACGATCTACCCTGACCCCATACGAGAGGATGTCCAGGAGTCAACACTGAGAAAAGTCCGGTCTCAATGTCGTACACTATATGGTAGACCAATTGTGAATCGATCCCGTCCGGGGACAGCTCTCAATCAGTTTAATTTGTGATGGTATTTTTTGCTAGTAGATTATCACTAGGTGAAGCTAAGTGGAGTATATCCTCTGGCGGCATTACATGTTTTCTGGAGTTACATTCCCATCTGGTAAGTCCCGGCGGCAATTACAATCTTTTGCTTCTGGTACACGTGGCTCGGAATTCAAGAGACTCCGAGAAGGATCGCTAGGAACCTATGGGGGAGAGGGTGGCTCGATCCGCACCACAGGGTGACCTAGGGCCCGTCGGATCAAGTCTTGAACCATGACTGGATCTCGCAATAACAGAAGTCTGAAGTGCCTGTTATCGTTAGCGTCGACGACGATGCTGCCTAGTTTCAATATCCTGAGCGAAATGGGCAGCTCCAATCTTGCGTCTGAGAAAGCCATGGGCGCGATGAATGTGTTTTGTAAATTCAGTATACCTGAATCCACGTAAAGACCGTCCTCGCGAAGCTCATATTTGTGCCGTGCGCGCAACAGCGCCAAGTGAATGACCTCGGCAATATACATCAGGAAAATTATTGCACCAGTAGCCACCTCGGCTGGATACAGAATTCCCATCCCTCCGAATACGAGGTTTCGTGGAAAGATTAGTCTCCCAATGCTGGTACTGCTCGCGAACCACGACTCAAAACTGACGAGCACGGCAGCAATCACCAAAGCTAGCACACCATAAAGGGCATAGAAAACGGACACTGAAGGCCGACCGATCCATACGGCCTTGCTCTTTCCTCCAATTTGCGGATCTCTTTTGCTCAATCTCTACTTCCCTCCAAAAACTTCCAAGGTCTGATCTTTCGGTATGAGCTGGAATTTAGCGTTAGCAAACAATTTTCCGTAATTATCCTCTATATCAAAATCTTTGAGGAAAATCGAAAGTCCCAAAAAGATCGAGAAGGCTCGGCAATTAAAATGGAAGGATGGACAGCGTCTATGCACCGTCCATCGATAGAAAGATCTTCCATCAGGAATTAATATCATTAGGAAATTCAAGCTTTCAAGGTACAAACAAATGCGGGCCGCAGAAATAGTATTGGTACACACAGAATGAGTAACGACGATATCAAAATAGAAAGAGGAGTCCTTGGCTCGGCTCCTAACGCATCGTTGGATCTCCCCGAAGTTTCATTACAATCGCCGCGGATTGAAATAATTTCAAATCAAGCTGAGATCAAGCGGAGATTTCTCGAGTTGGTAAACTCCGCTATAAAGGAAATTTTGATCGTGTTTCCTACTCCAGTCGCTTTTCAACGTGAGGAGATTATTGGTGTTAATGAAGCTCTCGACCGGGCAAGTAAAGAAAGAAAGGTGACCGTTCGGCTGCTCGTGCCTCTCAATTACTATGTGAAGAACAAAATCGCAGAGCGAGACTGGGTTCTCAGTTCCGAAGTTACAGATGCAGGGAGAGTGCATCTTGATCAACCTCCCGTGACCGCTCGAGAGATTGACGTTACAACGAGTGAAACCAAGATTACCTTCTGTATCTTCGATGGAGACAAAGCCTTGGCTGTTGAGCTAAGAGACAATTCTAAATTACAATTCGAGAAAGCAATCGGATTAGCTACGTACTCGAACAGCAAACCCACTGTAGCTTCCTACGTTGCTTTTTTTGAAAAACTCTGGCATGAGAGCGAACTGAGAGAATCGGAAATGCTCGCCCGAAGAGAGCTTGTCAGTTCGCTGGCTCGAGAGGAGAAGGCAACTCGACAATCTAAGCTGCTTCAAGATATCATCGCTCACGATATCGTCAACTACAACCAAATCATCAAGCTGCACGTCGAGCTACTCGAGGATCTGCCAGATTTCAGGACAAGTACAGAACTGCGGGAAGCTTTGAGTACGATAAATTCGGCAATTGACGGTTCCACAAATCTGTTGGAAAAAGCAAGAAAATTGGGGCGTGTGCTATCTGATCACGGGGTTAAGCTAATTCCGAAGAACGTGGTGGAATCTATCAATGGATCGTTTTCCCTCGTTGCAAAGGCAAACTCTTCAAAGAAAGTCAGAAACCAGATCTCGTTTCCCGGAGACCGAATCGAAGTTCTCGCCGACGACTTTATTGACGAGATCTTTACGAACCTGTACTCTAATTCGGTGAAATACACGGATTCCCTACAGGTCGCCATTGAAACTGAAGTCCATGATGCAGATGGTTCTTGGCGGATTCAGATAGTCGACCACGGCAGGGGGATCCCCGATCTAGCGAAAAGTAGGGTGTTTGAAAGATACTCGGGAAGCACCAGGGGGAGCGGTCTTGGAATGTACATCGTCCAAGCGCTCGTCATCGAGCGCTATGGAGGGTCGATCAAAATTAAGGATACGGTGGAAGGGGACTACACTAAAGGAACCACGGTGGAGATCATTTTGCCCAAGCCTGGTGTTGACAAGAACATCAGGTAAGGGATTTCCTCAGAACCCCCAGAGATCTTTGGAGCTTTAGTACTCGAAGGCTTCCTGCTTTTTTACGATCGGGATCTCATTCACCCGGCTATCAAGGAGAGCCTTGGCCTCGTTAACGCTGGGCACAAGTTCGTTAATTTTATCGTACGCATTCATGAATCTCAGCCCCTTCTCCGTAAGAGTGTACAGTTGAGAGCCAGGGTTAAAGCTGATCAGCTCTCTCTCTTCTAGCAACTTGAGATACTCCTTCAACTGAGAGTAAGACATGTACGCCCGGTACATGATGTGAGTTTTCGTTGACCCAGATCTAATAGATCGAAGCATCGAATCGATTATTTCTGTGCTGCTTCTGTACTTCATGGGTTTGTGATTTTCACAAGTACCATAAAAGATTAATGAAACAATGTTCTAACTAGAACCCCAAAATTTTCATTTTCTTGCAATCATTTCAATTCTTTAGGGCATTCGAAAATTAATTCGATTTTTTTATAGAAAAATTCTTCCTTTCACTTTTTAGCATCTTACTTCCATATGCCAATCAGATGAATAATGTCCAAAACTAGTATGAACGTCGGCCAATCGATCGACAGCATCAGGAACCAGCTCTCTGACTATGGAAACCAGATCCAAGAGTACTTGAAGAACGTCAACGCCACGGTCGAGGATTACAAGTTCTCCATTGAGAAAAAGGACAACGGCCTGTCGATAGATGTCGAGTTCAAAGCAAGCATCCAGGGAACTAAGTAATAGAACTCATCTGCCATGTATTTTAGGGCATGTAGCTCTATTCATCCCTTCTTTTTTTAAGGTGGTATGAAATTTGGCGCTTACAATTCAAGAAGGACAACCGCGCAAGTCCAGCCACCCTCGGTTAGGAGACAAAATAAGAAGGCTACAGGACAGGTACGGCTGGGCTTTTCGTGCAGCCAAATTGGCAGCTGGCAGTGCTATCGGCTTCCTAGATACGGAAATCATCCTCACGCTAGGAACCTACTTGCTGTATGGCAAGCTCAGCGCTCCGGTGTACGCTTTCTCCTCTCTGAACTTTCTTTTCCTAAATGTTGCGGCCTTTGTGATCGGCGTTTCAGTCGCCTTTTTTGTTAGTGATTCCCTTATAGAAAGGGGTCAAGTCCGTTGCCCAACCGGGATTAGTCAGGTTCTCGAGAAACTGGGTAAGTTTCAATTAATTTTTCTGGCTGGAAATCTTGTAATGATAGGGATCGAAATGCTACTGTTGAAGGAGCTCGCCTTCCCGCCCTCTTTAGGGATCGTTGTTGGGTCCATAGTCGCGTTTCCCATTAGTTACTATTTCTCCATGCACTTTGTCTGGCAGTCTCGCGATTACGGATCAAGAACATTCGAGGAATTTACGGTTCAACGAAAAATGCCCCAATTTTTCCTACATGACGTTGGTACAAAACTCCCCCGTCATATTGAGACTCCTTACGGGAACTATAATTTAGATGTACACGAATATCGCTTGGACATTTATCCCAGAAGAGATGGCGGGGGGAGGGTCGAGTTTGCCCTCAAAGTAGATCTCGCCCCCGAAGAATGATTTCGGCCGGACTCTTTTCTTTATCGTCCAGTTTATCGCATAGTGGAAAATAATTCTCATACTTCCAAACTGATGACCTTTCTGCGCTCGGGTTACTCTCGCCTCAAATAACGAGAACAGCTTTTGTTAGATGTATGGTGTACCGGGGAATGCGAATATCGAAGAGGAAAGTCAGATTAGAAGAATTGGGAGACGTCGAGAACGACTTCGAAGCAAGACCGACCCAATCAGTGAGGATAATTGGTCACTCGATTTGTTGCAGAAACTGCCTCAAAGAACTCGCCTCTTTCTACTGCCCCTGCGGATCTTTTCTTTGTGCTTTTGACATGGTCTCGCACAAGTGTCTGATCACTCTCAGAGAGAGCTACTCGGACGATCTGAAGAGAGCCCTGCGATAGTTTTGAGGCGAGTTGATTTGACATGAAAATTCTCGACCATTTTTCCCTGATCATGGAAAGGATCTAGAACTTTCTTCGTGTTGAATTCCTCCATTCATTGAAATATCATCAGTATTTTGGGAAAAATCATGGCCCGTCAGAAGCTGTTCGAAGCCAAATCGCCAGAAGAGACAACCATTGAGCCATTCCAGAATTTGCAGAAAAAAGCAGACTACGCCCCATGTTTTACCTGCAAGAGACACCTGAAATACCCCAATGTTAGCCCTGTCACGCGGCATGTCGAGGGTATCTGCGCGATCTGCGGCAAGTTTTGAGCGGATTTTAAGAAAGAGAGGCGGTACTTTTTCGTGAACGAAGACAATGCGCCGGAAAATCATGAAATGAACCGGCGAGAAGAACCCAGCACTGACACCCCCATCTCTTGTACCACTACAATTAATTCGAATTTTGTAATACATTTATAGACATCGCATTGTATTACTGTAGCATGCCTGTGATAACGCTTCGAGTGGACGAGCGTCTAAAAAGAAAAATGGAGGAACTTCGGGAGATAAATTGGAGCGAGGTCGCAAGAAAGGCGATTGAGGAAAAGGTTGCTGAAGCGGAACTCTGGCGACCTGTTGATGTGCTCTTGCTGAAAAAGGCTTCAGAGGATACCGATTCACTTCGACGCACTGCAAAGGGATGGGATAGTACCAACGAAATCAGGAGATGGCGTGAACGAGACCAGCAGCGGTAGTTGCTGACGCATCGGTCATCGTCAAGTGGTTTGTGAATGAAGCTTTCACCGATCAGTCATTACGGTTGAAAAAGGCACACGTGGAACTGAGAACGAGAATTGTAGTGCCATCTATTGCAAAGTATGAGATACTGAATGCACTAAAATATTCTGGGGAATTCGGAAATGATGAGCTCGTTCGAATCTCAAATGACCTTGATAACTATCAGCTTCTAGAAGTTCCCCTCGAACGAAAAAATTCAGAAGCTACGATAGACATCGCTGCAAAATATGGAACCACAATTTATGGCGCCTCATATGTCGCTTTGGGCCGGGAAAAGGAACTTCGTGTCTACACTGCTGATGAAAAATTACTGGACAAAACTCGGAACCTTAGTTTTGTCCGTCACATTCGCGATTACTCGTGATTCTAATCAGAACTCATCAGAAGGATGGCATCCTAAAATTTCGTACAATGTTATGTAGAAAAGCTTCAACGGAGTATTAAGAGCGAAAGAAGCTGTTTAAACCAAAGGAGGTTCAATCGAGATGTCTAGTTACATTGGGACTGTGCCCGGTGAATCGCCGGTCGGCCGATCGGAAGCGGATCTTGAACAGGAGAGACTAGCAAGAGAAAAGGAAGCGAGGATCCTCGAAAAGACCAACGAGCGGTTGAGAGATCTCGTTCCCAACGATGAAATTTACGAGGCAATGGAGAATTTCCTTTTGGGCGATCCAGAGAACCAGATTCAGCTCCTCGGAAACCCCTCCGAGATCCTAGAAAAGGGCGACGAAGCTGAAGATAAAGGAGAAGATCTAATCGCTCGAGCCCAGTTCGAAACGTTGGCTAAGATCGCAATCTACCAGCAGGACAAAACACTCGCCAAAAAGAGTCTCGAGCTCGCGAGCAAGGTAACCAACCCCGCCGATCGACACGCCAGAATGCAAAAGGCCATCCTCGATAATTTGGATCAGATACTCGCAATTGCGAAGGATTATTACAAGACCAAAGCGATTGTCACGACAGAAACTGAAGCAGAGATTACCGCTAAAGCCGAACAGGAATTCAAAAAGTAGTTCCCATCTTTTCTCGAAACGTACGAGAAATTCTCAACGATCAGTAGCTGGGATGATCTTGAGTACCCTTTTAGGGCGTCTATGTGAGTAGGCATTACAACTGAGAGCCCTCTTTTTAGTGGAATTTTGGCCGACAAAATTTCCCTAAAATTGAAATAACCAATCGGCGCCAAGACCATTAAGAGATCTTACCATGGTTGCCGAAAAAGTAATGC
>JASHXQ010000007.1 GCA_030043455.1 Nitrososphaerales archaeon
CGAGAAGAGGTCACACTGAACTATCTTGAGCATCGCAACGTCATCTCGCACGAAGTGATCTTCACCCCAGCGGATCTTGTGGGGCATCTGACCGCGAAAAGCAAGTTCGGACGATTGGGTCTGTCTTTTCTGAATTCAGTCAAGGTCCACAGCGGGTTCGTGGGTAGATTGGCACTCGAACTCGTGAACCTGAACAATGAAAGAGCTCCCATCACGATCCGCCGGGGCGATCCGCTGATCCACATTGAGTTTGACACAAGGGAGGGAACTCCCAGTCCGTACGCCGGTCAGTACATGTTTCAATATCTGAACGATGACGAGTGCGCGATGTACGCGAAACTTTTGTCGGAAAAATTTCCGAACTTGTTTGATAAAGATGATGTTCAGAAGAAAATCAAAACGAGAGTAAGATTTGAGTAGGACTTTTAAATTTCGAGACAAGCTTTTAAAATCTCGACTCAACCCCTACGAAGATTGACTTTCAGAACTAGCAAAAAACACAAAGTGCAAGAGTCCACAAAGATTTCTACAAACGCCCTAAAACTTGCATCTCGCTTCCAACGTTTTCTCAATACTGGCATAGGATCTAAGAAAGATCTCAAGGACATCGATGATCGCTTTAACTCTCAGGTCACACAGCAGGGTGACAAGATTTTGACGCTCTTGGATCAGTTGAGAGAAGTGACAGCCAAAGAGGCCTCAAAGGAAATTCTGAGTCAATCGTGCGAGGTTTGGGCAAGGTGGCTCGGCTCCCTGGACGCGAAGGAACTTTTAGGATATTCCAACCTCAAAGTTTCGGACTCTACGTTGGACGACACGCAGGGAGTGCTGGTAGAGAGCGTGCTGGAGGCGGAAACCCATCTATTCCAAATGCTTTTCGGGCTTAAAGCCACACTGTCCAATGCCCTAAAATCTCCAGATGGTTTCGATGAAAAGGAGTGCGGAGAGCTTCTAATGGGTGCGAAGGAAATCATGGAGACCTACCAGTCCCGGCAGAAAATGTTGGGGAAGATTGTGGGGCTAAAGCGGTAACGCTGACGACTCTTGTTGGTAAGGTCACAGATTTAGAGGGCAATCAGTTTTTATTAGAATCCTGAAATTGTAGCTGCGATGATTTACCGGTTTTCCGATAATCTGACGGAAAAGCAGGTGCAGGAACTAACGTCCCGCCTGCAGAATAGGAAAATTACGAATTTCGAGTACGATCGTCAGGGAGACGACAATTACTTCGTTTTGGGATTTGACGACGAAACGAAGCTTACGATTTTCTACGAATCGGGTAAAGGCAGCTTGGTTCTCGGGGAAGGGTTCCCCTAGGCCGGCGCGAGCTTTAGCTCGGCGTTTGCAAAAAGATCGTACTCGTTTACCATCCCCACGGCTTCACCATTTCGGGTGATCAGCAACCGCCGGAAATTGTGTTGTTGCATCAGTTCAATCGCTTTTTTCACTGAAACATTTTCATCGATTGTGATAAGAGGCGAGGACATGATCTTCCGCAGCAGCACGTGAGCTGCAGGTAAATCCTCCGCGACTATTTTGTAGAGCATATCCCGCTCCGTGACAATCCCTACCGGCTTGCCACTCTGGGTGACAAAAACGCTTCCGGTTTTCTGGTCACGCATCAACTTCGCCGCGTCCCAGGCGCTCGAATTGACATCAATCGTCAGAAGATCTCTTGACATGAATTTGCTGACCGACTCATCCAGAGGATTTCTGGCATCAGTCCAGTCAATCCAGAAGGACACGTTCGCATTGCAGGCGGTGCAATGGTCCGGGGGGAGATCTTGATCGTAGACTTCTCCACAGCGATAACACTTCCACTTCGGCACAGTAGAAAGTGAACTGCCCTCTCAGAGTTAACGTTTTCGATACTTTGGAATGGGTAGAAGCCTAGATCTTGCCAAAACCTTCGAGATCCCCGGTCTCCTCCGGCTTTATGCTGTCGTATTTGACGATCATTTCGTTGTTCAAAAGGCGCCTCTGGACTTCGGTGAGCAGCTCCTCAATCTGGGCTTCACTCGTACCATTGGCCTCTTTTGCCAGCTTATTCTTGTCCTCGTCAGAAACGTTCACATTGACGTTATGCCCGCCATAGTTTCCGCCGAACGCCACTCCCTCGAAAGAGATGCTCGAGCTCTCGCCCCTACCGGAAGATTTCATAGTGAAATAACCCTTCATCCTATATGAAGATCCAAGACCTTCCAAGGAAGTCAGGTACACCTGTTCTAAATCGTCGACGAGCACTTGAGATCGAGACTCGGTTCATCTGATAAAGGAAAGCTGAGTTTTATGCTTTGTAACATTCGTAAACAAGCGAAATCGAAAATAATTTTTTTCATCTGTACTCACCCAAAGCCTTAATGCAAGATCTCGGAAATCGGGGTTACAAAACCTTCGCGCAAAGAAGATGACATGGATACCTTGGCAAAACAAGTGGCTTTGATTCGGGGGGACGGAACGGGGCCGGAGCTCGTGGAATCGATGCTCACGGTGTTGCGAGCTGCTGGGACGAAGGCGCAATTTATCCAGTGCGATGCTGGTCTTGAATGGTGGGAGAAACACGGCGGGACATCGTTGGTATCGGATGAAACTTGGAAGATCCTGGAGTCCTCGGTTGCCTGCTTCAAGGGGCCTACTACTACGCCGTGGACTCCTGGCTCTCCTCGCAGCGTTGCTGTAAGCATCCGCCAAAAGTACAGCCTTTACGCTAACGTCCGCCCCATCAAGACGTACGAGGGTCACGTATCCGTCCTCGGTGCCGTGGACTTTGTCTGTGTCAGAGAAGCTACGGAAGGGATGTACAGTGGTTTAGAGCATCGCTTGAGCAATGACGTGGCGATTGGCATTAGGAAAATTACTCGGGAGGCGAGCCGCAGGATTACGGAGTACGCTTTCCAGGAAGCGGTGAGGCGCGAGTGGTCCACTGTGTACGCGATCAGCAAAGCCAACATACTGAAAGAAACTGATGGGATGTTTCTTGAAGCTGCGAGGGCAGTTGCGAAAAACTATCCTGGGATAAAACTCGAAGAGGCATTCATCGACAACTTTTCGCAGCAGCTCATCAAAAATCCGCAGCTCTTCAACCAGTGCGTGCTTTTGAGCACGAATCTCTTCATGGACATTCTTTCGGAAGAGGCCTCGGGCTTGATCGGCAGTATTGGGACGGTGTACTCTGCCAACATTGGTGAAAAATATGCAATGTTCGAGCCGGCCCACGGCAGCTCCCCGAAGTACAAGGGGATGGACAAGGTCGACCCGGTCGCGACGATTCTCTCCGGAGCATGGCTCTTGAGTTACATTGGGGAGGAAAAGGAGTCGCGCGCGATCTTCGACGCAACCAAAGCCGTGATCGAAGAAAACAAGTACGTTACGTACGATCTCGGGGGAAATGCGAAGACTTCGGAAATGACGACTGCAATAGCTGACAGGGTCAAGAATCTCTTGAAGTGAGTTCCCCGTATCCAGTTCTGGGAGCTCCCTCGATTCCTATTCCAAACTTTGTTACATTCCGGAACGACACGGTGGGGCAACTTGCGATGAGAAACTCCAGCGACCTCACGCCCCAAGCGAGCTTGAGCGCCCTCTTGGGATTTCGGAGTGAACTGTACCTGTTTACGGAGTAGCTTCCTTCTCCTTCTCCGAAATCCATACCGGAGAGAATGATTCTGGAGGGTTCGAAGGCGGCAGCAATGTAACAGGCGCGGTCCCCATCCGTAAAGCCCCCAAAGTTCCTGATAAAGTCCCTACTCGCTACTTGGGTTGTGCCCAATAGCTCCTTGGATATAAGCTGGGGGATGATCGTCCTAACTAACACCACATTATCACCATGCGCGTGGGCGAAAACAAATCCCGTTTCAAGAGAGCGTTTCAAGGTTCCAAGCGAGCAGCTGTCAAGATCTGAGACCACCAGATCTGCCATAATGCCCCTCTCCACGAGGGCATCTGCCGCGCCGTCCGCCGCGATCACTATAGGATGGACCCTGGCGAGATACTTCTGCAATCCTTCGAGATCACTCTCTAGAGATGGACCCGCCCCGAAGACTACTACTTCCCTCCCTCGGATTCTCGATCGAACCTCGTTCAATCGCGAGTTTTTCGACTCTTTGACTAGAAGCTCATAAAGAAGGTCTCGACTTTCCACATCCCTCTCTTCATCGAAATCCAGCGACTTTTTGATTCTGGAATAGAACCTTTGCCGCCAGCGCTCCCCCATCTCCGGATTCGAAAGGATCAATGTGTCCACTGAACCTCTTTTATTCGGAGTGAAAAGCAAATCTTCTGAGTGCAATCTCCCTCCGTTCGGATCGAAGGAAAGCTTGCCAAAATTCCGGTGGGCGATCTTCATCCGGTAAGAATTATGGGGGTAATCAACCTGACTTCCGATTCTTTCTTTTCTGACTCGGTGCGCAAGACTCCCGAGGCAATCCGAGCTGAAGCCCTGCGAATGCAGAAGGAAGGTGCTGATATTATTGATCTCGGAGCAAGATCTACAGCCCCTTACAAGAAATTCGACATCTCGGTGGCTTCAGAAGCGAGGATCCTCGGCGAAGCTGTAAAAATCGTCAGAGCCGCCGCAGACCTTCCGGTATCGGCAGACACGACTCGTCTCGAGCCCGCGCAAGCGGCTTTCAAGGAGGGAGCAAACATACTGAATCATGTTTATGGCCTCGAAGGCAGAGATTCCATGAAAATTGCAGGAATGGTGGCGTCCAAAGACCTGGGTCTGATCCTAGTGGCTCACGAAAGTCGACGAAACAAAAATCCTGTCGGTGCTCCAATTGAAAGA
>JASHXQ010000084.1 GCA_030043455.1 Nitrososphaerales archaeon
TTGAAGCGCAGTGGGTATCTGGAGCCCATCGAGGAAGACGGGAGGTTGACCTATGTACTTAGCAAAAATGGGATCGTTTTTTGGAGAAAGTAAGAGATCTCTTTGAGAATCCCCAGACCACAGGATACGTGAACTTTGAAGGCGTACGCTAAGCTTTAGCTTGTACGAATTCTGATCTCCAGCGGTTTTACTTTTCCCTGATTGCAATCCGTCACGTCATCAGGGCAAGAGCTAAGGGCCACGATACAATCCATGTCAGCTCTCAATTCCACGTAATCCCCCTTCTTCGATGCCGCAGGAAGGATTTTGGGCTGGTTTGACTTCAAATCATATTCCACATTCATAAACAGGGTGAAGGGGGGTGGAATGTCAGAGGTCTCGAAACGGGGGAGTTCTCTATTCAGCGCCTCGGTCATGTTCTCGATGCAGCCCTTTCTCTTGCCCACTTTCAACAGCTTCTCGTAGGCGAATGAGCTGCACCCGGGAAAGGTCAGGTCATGGATTCCCACCTTATCTTCGATGATCGTCATCATGGGATTGTTCTTGTTCGAGTAAACCGGATCTCCTACCGAGATCCTGTATTTCCAATTGTTTATTCTGGTCCGACTCTGATCAAGCTTTTCTAGGAGATCCGCCCGGTTGAAAGCCACAAGATCTCCCACCTGCCCTCCTTCAATGTCCACAACCTGGAAGAAATCACCCTTGTTTAAGTTAAAGGCAATTGCCCCTGCAGCGGGAGCTTGAACTATTCTTTGACTCATCTACCAAGCAAACCCTGTCGATTATTTCGAGTCAACGATTTCTACGATAATAGGTTTGCATTTCTTGGCATTACACTCTGAAAGATCGTCTGCGCAAGCGGTAGCAGCTATGATGAGATCCCTTAGGGCGAGCATTTTGATAGAATCTCCCGGTTTCGATGGGGCCGTATGGATCGACAATTCGCCGGAACGTTCATCGAAACTTGTGTGCATGAAAATGTTAAACGGATTTGGCAACTCGTCGGGGGTCAAGTCGAATTTAGCAAGGGCATTCGCTAGATTTTCAAAACAACCGTTCCTTGGTGGAACATGAAAGATATTCTCGTAAACATATGAATTGCAGCATGGAAAGAAGGTGTCGTGAGTTCCTACGGAATCCTCTGTCACTTCAAGAAGCTCGTTATTTCTGTTGGAATAAAGCTTGGATCCTTTGGTCATTTTTGTGCTCCAATTATTGATTCTTGTCCTAGCCTGATCGAATTTTTCCCTTTTGTCGCTTGAAGAGATCGCAACGAAATCCGAAACCTGACTCCCTTCCGGATCTATTATCCTGGCGGAGTTCCCCGCGGGAAGATAGAAAGCCTGACCGCTACTGGGAAGAATTGTAAATCTCCTAGTCGTCATCTTTGTGAACTGCGTTTTGTCGTAATCTGGTCCCTTATTCAAATACATGGAAGACGTGCTCTCGGAAAATAATTACTCTATACGCTTATTACCAGAAAATGAATTTCCTCCGACCCGGATTTGTCCGAAAAAGAGCCGGAAGTTTTTACTCGCAAGGCGACTGGTCTAGTGAGACAGATTGGCGCTTTTGACAGCTTCGTATTCAACTTTCTCAGCATGGCCCTCTTTGGGGTTATGTTTACAATGGTCTTTGCCATCGGTCTCTATCCTCATGCTGATCTCACTTATTCGATTTTGCTTGCCCTGATACCTGCGATCATCATAGCTTTCACTTACATAATTATGTCCGTCGCGATGCCGCGCACGGGAGGCGACTACGTCTGGGTTGGCAGAATCATCCATCCCGCGCTAGGGTTTCTAGTGAATTTTGGACTGACATTTTATCTCTTCACGTTCATAGCTCTAGACGTACAGATCTTCACGCAGTTCGGAATTGGTGCTTACTTTTATGACATCGGCGTCTCGAGCAACAATGCCGGAGCTCTGAGCTTGGCGGCGCAGCTCAGTCAAACTGGTAGCTTGCTTGTGTTCGGTATATCGGTGATTCTGATCATCATAGCCACTTTACTCGTAGCTCTTGGTACCAAAACAGCGATGCGGATTCAAAAATTAGCATGGGTACTCGTGGTAATTGCGGGGATCACGTACATTGGGCTCGCGCTGGCCGTCAAAAATTCTACTTTCATTACGAATTTTAATTCTCTCTCCGGCACCAACGAGACCGCAATTATTTCCGGTGCAACTTCACAGGGTTTTGATCCCACGGTAACGATCTTTGGAACGATTTTCGGTTTTGTATACATGTTCCTCAATTTTACTGGGTTCAATTTCTCCACCTATTTGTCAGGCGAAGTGAAGAACGTACGAAGGTCACAGCTGATAGGAGTCATCGGATCGCTACTTGTTTTCGGTTTGATTGCGATCATATTTGTGCAAGTAACCGAGTATGTTTTTGGATACAACTTTTTCCACGCGCTGACTTTTCTCTGGGACGAAATATTCTATGGAACGAATCCACAAGCGCCGTACCCACAGACTCTCGGGCCCGGATTTCCCGTATTTCTGATTGGCTTCTTGACAAGCAACCCAATTTTGATTTTCATAATTACCTTGGGCGTTGGCCTGACGATGTTTTTCAACGTCGTCCCGTACATTTTCGTTTCCACTCGGAACATGTTTGCCTGGTCCTTCGACAGATCTGTTCCCGAGGCTCTCAGCAGGGTAGATCAACGCTTTCACACGCCGTACATTGCTCTAATCGTTACAGCCGTATTCTCGGTTGTGATGTCTTACATCGCAGTGTTCACCAGTATTTCTCTCCTCTTTACATATCTCACCATTCTCGTGGCCATACTCTTTTTTATCGTAGGGATAGCTGCGATTCTCTTCCCGTATCGCCGAAAGGATATCTTTGATAGTTCTCCCGGGCTTGTGAAGACTCGTGTCGGGAATATCCCGGTCATAGTAATCTTGGGCGTGCTTACAGTCGTGTCCTCTCTTTTCATAGGTTACGCAGTATTTCTCCCGCAATTCTCCGGACCCTTCATTCTCAATAATTTCCTGCTACTAATCGCCGTCCTAGTCGCACCCCTGATCATTTACACCATCAGTTATTACTACTACAAGTCAAAAGGCATTCCAATCTCTCTCGCCCAGAAAGAGATTCCACCTGAATAAGCCGAGAACAAGAATTCTGTTGGGCGTCATTGCTTATTTCAGAAGAGATTCTGTCTAACTATCCTTCGTTCTCTCAAGGGCAGCAGAAACGCGCAAGAGTGTAGACTCTGCAAAAAACCTTCCAACAAGCATCACGCCGACGGGTAGTCCTTCAGACATCCCGCAGGGAACGCTCAGCGCTGGATAACCTGTCACATTGAATGCGCACGTATTCTGAAAATTTCCCATGGAGATCTCAAGGGATCTCTCCAAAGACATCTTCGGCTCGAGCTTTTTCGCCTTTTGGAGTGTCGTGGGCATTAGCAGAACATCAAATTTCTCGAAAGCTTCGCTATACTTGGTAATCAGCCACTGCCTTAAATTTCTTGCAACCCCGTAGTAGGTACCGGAATATTTCTCTGCGACATAGCTCCCGAGTATGCTGAGCAGCTTGGCACTTTCCGCCATTTTGTTTCCAGATTTTCTGACGGAATCTGACCAGTGTTCCAGTAGACCGGGGTCGAACTCTCCGGCCCACTGGTCCTCCAGTCCGTTGCTCCGGAGTAGGTAACGCCAAATTCCTTCGGTCGCTATACCAGAGAAAATACTAATGGCGTCTCTGTGCTCCGGGATGGACATCTCGCTGACGGAGGCTCCCAATTCCGAAAGGGAGTATCCCTTTTCTCTTACGCATTCATCTACGTCTTTTTCGGAAATGCCTTGCCAGCCAAATCCTTCTTTGACGATACCGATCCGAAAGTTTTCTACTCCGTCATGCAAGCCGAGGGAGTAGTGCGGCAATTCAAATGGGACGTTTAGCTGTCTCGGATCATATCCATCCCTTCCGGCGATTGTCTCCAAAAGTAGTGCGAGGTCACGTGTGCTGTTTGCCATAGGCCCGACGTGATCAATGATTGGGTCCATCCCCAGAATCCCGCTATACGGGACCAGGCCTGTGGTGGGCTTCAACCCAAAAACTCCACACCACGATGCTGGCATCCTGATCGACCCCGCCTGATCGCAACCTATGGCCATGTCCACCTCTCCTGATGCTAGAAGGGCAGCACTTCCACTTGAGGAACCACCCGCCATGTACTCGGGGTTTCTAGGATTTTTCACGGGGAATGGATAGGACGTGTGGGAACCACTCGAAATACAAAGATCTTCGCAAGTCGCCTTTCCCATAATCTCTCCACCAGCTTCAATGATCCTCGTAACTACGATCGCATCGATCGAAGGAATAAAGCCCTTCATCAGCGCAGAACCATTCTGCAGGGGAATTCCCGCAACAGCGACATTATCTTTGATCGCGATTTTCTTTCCTGCTAATCGCCCGGGACTCGAAGGAATTGCTTTGATCGAACATTTCCACGCCCAAGCGCCATAGGGGTTCTCTTTCACCGAGGGGCGGTGTCCCTTGCGCAATTCAGAATCTGTCTTTTTGTTTTCTTGCATTTGTGCAAGCTCAGTTAGGCGATCGTACGATTCGGTGAAAGTGTGCATGATTGGAGCGAAGGCTCTGAGCTCTTCTTCAGTTACTCTGAAGTGGTTCTGTAGCGCCAGAGCTTTTTGCTTACTACGATTCGGAGGTTTCAACTAAAGAAGCTTCGGAATTAGCATCATTAATGTGGACAAAAAAGTATTATTTTGTTGATTTGTTTCAGCAGTCGTTAACAGTGGAGGATTCGGAGAGGACTAGTTCAGAAATTTCAGAGACTGACTTTCTGAAACTCTTCAAGCGATTAGCTGTCTTTCGTCGCCGGCCGAAACGAGATTCTTTGCCTGCAAGAGGGCTCCGACCACATCGAAGCTATCTTCGGGCTTGACTCCAAATTCACGGACCAGCTCCCTGACTAGAGCTCTTTCGAACAACTTGCAGCCGGTGATGAACATCTTTTCCAGATTCGCTTTGAACTCCTCGGGTCTGAAGACTGTATCCTCGCGGGAGAAATTATTTTCGGACTTGAAGCGAATGTAAATCATTTTGCTGTTTCCGCGACCGAAGCTGTCCAGTCCATTGTCCACGCAGGAAAGTATCCGGTCGTACTGGGGAA
>JASHXQ010000085.1 GCA_030043455.1 Nitrososphaerales archaeon
GGGCAAGAAGGTCGATGGTCAGTTGAACTTCGCCCTGATGATCCTCGAAAAGGCGACAGAGGCCGTGAGAGATTACGATTCCGAGTATTCGGCTCTGGAGAATGTAGCAGGCGAAGATATGGCCATTGTCAAACTGAACGAGCTGGGGAACTCTAATGCTCTTGAGGGGTATTTTGGGCCTCTTCGTTCACTGATTAGCTATGATTCGGAATATTCACAGTCAGTAGCCGCCGTGGGAAAAGACTGGCTGAACGCCGTGGTCGTGAAGGATCTACAGGCCTTGCTGCGAGTGACCGAAGCTGCCCGGAAATTGAGGATCGGGAGGCTCACAGCCATCCCTCTTCGGGAAGTGGGGAAGATCCAGAGTCAAGCAAAGCTCCGACTACCGGGGCTTGTGGCGTACGTGTCAGAGGTAGTTGAAGCAGATCACGAATTGAAGCCGATCGTGGAGTTTGTCTTTGGTGACTCCGTCATCGTCGACTCTGCAAAGAATGCGTTTGCGGTAGCTAGGAAGGGGTTTAGGGCAGTGACTTTGCAGGGCGACATTTTCGAGCCCGATGTTCTAGCCTTTCAGACCGGCTACTCGAAGAAGTATCTGCAGGTTGCGACGATGCTGGCTCAACAGCGTAGCTACGATGGTCTCAGGGAGGTTCTCGGAGCTCTCCAGAAATTGATAGAGAGACGAAGGGACTCGCTCTCGAGGATGCACTCGAAAGGTTCAGATCTGGTCACCGGCGAACATTCGCACGATCTGGAAATATCGAAGATTGAAACTCAGTTAGAAACCATCAGGCAATTTGTCTCCCGCTATGCGGACGAGATCAAATTGCTGGCAGAAAGGCAGAAACAAGCTGGACTGGAGATCGAAAAGCTAGAGGACGAGGTTCGACTCTGGGAAAGGAAAATTCGAGCTCTAACCCTTGGTTCCAGTAAATTAGAGCAGCTGCTCGTCGGCTTCGATCAAGGTAAATTTGACGCACGAAATACCGAGCTCAACCGGGCTCGAAATATACTCGATTCTAGAATGGATCTCGTCTTTTCGAAAATCCGCGACACTACTACAGAGATGACTAGAATCCGTGGAGAGCTGGAGAACAATCTGAAGCCCGGGTTGGCGCGTCTGCGTACGCAGAAATCCGACAGCGAGGCGCGATTTGCAGAAAGATCGAAATTTCTTTCAGATACGGTCGAAAAACTCGATCTGTTGCAGAAAGATCTCGACGCACTGCGCGAAAAGGAGAGGGAAACTCTAGATCGATCCGCAAAGTATCAGCCGATGCTCGAAGCTCTCGACACGAAGCTGAAAACTCTGAAGGTGGAGGAGGATGCACTGAGAAAGACCTTGGTGCAGACCGATCGTGACCACTTTGCTGCCAATAATGATCTGACTCGCCTTGTGGATTCGGAGAGAACTCTCGTGGGCGATCTGGCGATGCTAGGCTACCCCGAGCCAATAGACTACTTCGAAGGGGTAGATCTGCTCCTGAAAGAGCTCCAGACGGAGTTTGATTCGCTAAAGCTCAGCATAAACTACAACGCTGACCGGAATTATCAGGAGATCTTTGAGAACTACAAGTATTCTTCCGTCAGGAAGAACGAACTGGAGAAAGAGAGGAATGCGATTGTCACGTTCATCGAAACTATCGATTCGGAAAAAAGAAAAGTGTTCATGAGTGCTTTTGAGAGAATCGATCGGGAATTGCGCTTGATTTTCACCAAGGTAACCGGTGGCAACGCCTGGCTTGAGATCGAAAAACCGGACGCCATCTTCGACAGCGGTGTTTTCCTGATGGCACAGTTTCCTGGTAAGCTGCCACGCGATTCGAGCTCCGTTAGCGGCGGCGAAAAGACAATGTCGGCCCTGGCTTTCATTCTGGCGATTCAGGCAGTCTTCCCCTCCCCCTTCTATGTGTTTGACGAGGTGGACGCACACCTTGACAGCGTCTACTCGGGAAATCTCGCTTCGATTTTGGCGGAACGCTGTGCGCATTCACAGATTATTATTGTCAGTCTGAAAGATACAGTGGTGTCGAAGGCGACATCGGTAATTGGGGTGTACATGTCGCAGGGTAGCTCGAAAGTGATCAGGTACAAGAGTGGTATGGAAGTCGAAATAAGAAATGAGTGACATCGCTCCTGATCCGCAGAGGAAGCGAGAGTTATCCCGGCCTCCCCTGAATCTATTGCTCAATCCGGAGGGCAACCGGATTAACAAACCTTGGGAGGTCGATCTTGAAAGACTGCTGAAGACCTTTCTCGAAATCATTACTTCCAGCGAATTTCTGGATCTCCGGTTATGCGGATCGGCAGCGCTCTCTTCGGCATTGATCTATCGATTGAAGGTCGAGACCTTGTTCCTCTTGGACAAAATCAAGGAATCTAGAATGCAGCGGATCGATATTTCCGGAGAGGTTCCACTTTTGCTGGAGATGCCGTTTCGACAGGAGATTTACTCGACGTCAATCGAGGATCTGGTCTCGACGCTGGAGTCGATACTGGAAGAAATCATCCACGGCAGACGGAGGCAGCAAGAAAAAATGAATCTCCTTCTCGAGCCAGTTTACTCTTTCGAGCCGGAAAAATTTCTGAATAAGATCGCGGAACTTGTCAACGAATTCCGGATAAAAGTTTTGGCAGAAATTCGGATGAAGGTATCGTTTCTCTTCTCTGATTTTTCAGCTGGAAAGGATGGCCTCGAGAAAGCGCAGTATTTCATTTTCTTCCTCTTTCTCGCTATGGAAGGTACCGTGACGTTAGAGCAGACCGAGAACGACGACATTTTGATTTCAGGGGTTCCGATCACGACTGTCTGATGTGTGTTGAAAAAACATGAGCACGATTTCTAGCTTGCAAGAGATGGCAGAGCAATCATCGAGTGCCACTGAAACACTAGTCTCCTCACCGGTAACTCTTTCCAAGGACGCGCAAGCCCGCATCGAGGTAGCTCTCTATGCTTCCGGTAGACCTCTCAGTCTTGAAGAGATCTCCAGAGTTTCGAAGATTGTTTCGAAGCGTAGGCTGACGGAGATCATGCGGGAGCTCGCGAGCCGAATCAACTCCAATTTTGAAGCGATGGAGCTCAAGGAAATTGAGGGGCCGATGTATTCGCTCCAGCTGAAGCCGATTTACAACTCAATTGCAAAAAAATTTGCGACAAAACCGCTTCTTTCGGTAGCGACTCTGAAGACTCTGTCTTACATCGTCTACCTGCAGCCGGTCAGCGCTCACGAGCTCGTGCAAAGGAGAGGTTCTCAGGCGTACTCGCATCTCAAGGAGTTGACGGAGGTGGGCTTTCTGCGATACGACCGGAAGGGCAGATCTCGAGTCTTTGCGACCACCGATTCCTTCGCGGACTACTTTGGACTCAGTCGCGATCTGGATACCCAGAGAAAACAAGTAGTCAAGCAGAAAGGCCTCGTGCCGAAGGCCGGCGCCCCACCTGTAAGAATTCCGGCCGGGTCTGCATCAGACAGTTCTCAAGATTCGTGACCGCAAATAGAAACAGAGTTTATATGGAGAAAAAAGGTAGTGGTTTTCCCTTAGAATTAAACTAGGGTTGTTTGTAATGGTCAAACCTATTGAAAACCTTCAGAAGCGGAAACTCACCGGTGGGAGAACCAAACGCCTAAGATCCCGGAGGGCGTTTGAGAAGGATGGTTATGCTGCTGAGACTCTACTAGGGAGTACCGAGAATTATCATAGGAGGACTCGGGGTGGGAGCCTGAAGACCAGTTTGAAGTTCGCAGATTCTGCCAACGTTCACGATTCCAGTTCTGGCAAGACCCAGAAGAGTAGGATCACGAGGGTTCTGGAGAATCCTGCTAACAGGGATTATGAGAGACGTGGCGTGATTACCCGCGGCGCCCTAATTGATACCGAGTTGGGGAGGGCTAGAGTCACTTCGAGACCGGCTCAAGATGGAGTAATCAACGCCTTGCTGGAAGCCAAGTAACTTTTTACTTCGTGGTAGTCTCTCCATCTTGAAAGACTACAAGCGCTATGTTCTATGGATTGATTATTTCAACTCGACATTCAGTCGAGAAGCGGGAAGGCGGATCCCGCTTAACAAGTCGGTGAAGGATCCTACTCTGGACGAGCTCACAGAAGCTGTGAAGAGGCTGGGATACAAACCCGAGTCAGTTGTAGCAAAGTTTCCGGCCCGGATGATGATCCCTTCGGGTTACGTGTCCATCGAGAAGAAAACAAGCGAGAAGAAGCCCAAGGTCCTATCTGAGGTTGCAAAAGTCCTGTCCACTATCAGGGGAGAGCGGACAGCCGCGGCTCAAGCCGCCACTACTAAAAAGCGATAAAGCGGTCTTTTTGAAAAGTGGGCGCTTAGGCCGCGTCTCCCTTTATTTCGGAGATCATCTCCGACGAAGACTTTCCGGACTCGATGAATTTCTTTACTGACTGACAGCTTCGCTCGATCCCCATTTCAATTTCCTTCTTCAATTTGAGCTTGTCAATTGCCTTGCCAAAAAGGCCATACCCCAGTTCGTAGTCCGCCTCGAAAGTTAGTTTTGTTTC
>JASHXQ010000086.1 GCA_030043455.1 Nitrososphaerales archaeon
CATCGCGCATCCGGTCATCCTGGAGCCTGACGACGTGCTCTACTTTGCCCACGATGCCGCTCGGGTCCATGTCCACTGGCATTATAGTAAAGTATTCCAGAGTCTGGTCAAGTCTCTGGCTGACCTCTTTGGGCGCATGGCAGTTAACGACGAGATAATCAAGTGCTTCCTTCTTGCTTTTGTCTTTGAGAACATTCAGCTTCTCAACGTTGGTCTTGACTTCCCGGAGGACGGTGAAGACCTGCATCCTCGGTCCCCAGAAAAGGAAGAGAAAAGTGGAACCGACAAATAAAATGACGTAAACTAACGTGGATAAGAGACTGGAATTCCCAGTCAGGATACTCGACATGTTTGCATTAAAACTTCCGAATAAAAAGGATAATCGATTTTTGCATATAGACTTTGTGCACTAAATCAGAGGAAATTATGAGAGAATTTCTTCACCAATTTTCGTTTAGAAGCTGCAATTCGAATTGATCGAAAGCTGATTTCTATTCGAAATTTCAGAATTCCTGCTCCTGATCCGCGCTGGGTTTCTAGTACCATTTCCAGTTTCCGGTTTTTCTCAAAAGCGTTGTGAAGATCGAGTCAGATTCCAACATTATTCATCGGAAAACTGAATGAATTGGAATTCCCTGGGTGAGTGCGACTCGCCCTAAATTACTTGAGTGTCTAATGGTACAAATAAGGAATAACAATTCAGCCAAGAAAAGGAAAGGTGCCAGCACCGCCACCTCACGAAGGCTCACGCACTTCACTAATATGACGGCGACATGCGGTTTGACTTCTGGGTTCGGAATGAGACCAGGTCGAGCCCGCACGCTATGGCCGGCTACACGCGATCTTAACTTTCGACTAGATTAAGTTTCCCGTTTGATCGCTTCTCAGGCTCAGTGCGCTCGTGAGACAAATCGATTACCCGCTGAAAAGAATCTCCATCTCCTTTCCACTGCCACGTTGATGCCAATCCTCCTTGATGTCGCCACCACCACTTGCGTTCCTCCATTTTCGACCCTGATCGAAGAGTCGGGCAATGTAACATCGATCCCATTCTCGGCGCGGTCAATCTCGAAAGCCTGGGTCAACTTTCCCGGGCCGCTTGCAAGCTCAGTGACAATCTGCGTTTTTCTGTTCTCCATCATCACTTCGATTCCTGTTAACGGCTGCGCCGCCCTAATCAATACCGCAGAGGCTTTTCCAAACTTAGAGCTGGTGACGAAATTCAGACAAAAGTGGGCACCGTACGTGAAATATACGTAGGCGTGCCCGGCCTCTCCGAACATGACTGCATTGCGCGGGGTTTTTCCCCTGAAGGCGTGGCTTGCGGGATCTCGGTTGCCGCCGTAAGCTTCAGCTTCCACGATCAATCCGGACAGTTTTGAGCCCTGAGGAAGGGTTCGGACGAGCTTCTTCCCGATGATCTCTTTTCCCACAATCAGAGAACTGCGATCGTAAAAAGATCTGGGTAGAGTTTCCTCCAATGGGATACTTTCTGGATTTCACCAACTTTTCCGCGCATTTCAAGATTCCCAACTCAGGTATGGGGAGGGGGCCCCTCGTATCATCTTCATGCGCGTGCGTGGGTGTGAGAGTTCTTCGAGGCTCGGAACTTTCCTCTATCTCGTCTACGAGCATACTGAAGAACATTCAACAAAGCCTAACTAGTAAGAACGCATAATCAGTACACAGATGACCCAAGAAGAGATCCTGAAAAATCGGCTTCCCCCAGGGCAGATCTTGACCACCGGATGGCCGGTCCTGCACGCAGGTACGGTCCCGTTTATCATGGAGGATTCGTGGAGTTTGAAAGTTCACGGGGAAGTGAAAAATGAGCTGACACTGAGCTACGCGCAGCTCTTGGACCTGAAGAAAACGGAGCAAGTCTGCGATATTCACTGCGTCACTTCATGGAGTAAGTTCGACGTAAAGTGGGAAGGAGTGCGGTTCAGGGATTTGATGGAACAGGCGCAACCCACCGAGAAGGCGCACTTTGCCATATTCGAGTGCGCCCAGGGCTTTACGACGAACCTGCCCCTGGACGCCCTTTACGATGACGATGTACTTGTAGCGTACCGCGCGCAAGGAGCCGATCTTCCCGCGGAGCACGGCGGCCCGGTAAGAATGCTAGTGCCCAAGCGGTACTTCTACAAGTCTGCAAAGTGGCTGATGGGGATCCGCCTGACCGAATTTGACGTTCCGGGTTTCTGGGAGATTCGGGGGTATTCCAACTCGGCCGATCCTTGGAAACAGGAACGCTACGCCGGTCTGTCCTATGTGGACATTGTCAAAAATCGATTGAAAGCCTACGGGCGAAAGAAGTAAGCTAGCCCGCGATCTGGGGCACAGGTTCGCCAAGTTTCTTCCGGTCGCCATCGACGAAAATGTCGTGCCATATATGGAAGGCGTAGATGTGCCAGAGCAGCGAAACGGTGCTGTAAGAATCGCTCGCAGTGTGGATAAGGCTTTCCAGAGTCTGGACTTCGAAATATTTCCGGACGACCGGCGAATCGGAGATGGTTTTGCGAATTTCTTCGCCAAGCTCCCCCGGCCACCACTTTAGGATATTCAGGCTGAAACCCTGCTTGGGTTTTCGGAAAGACTTTTCCGGAAGAATTCCCTTCATCGCGCTGCGCAACAGTGCTTTTCCTAGTCCGTCTTCGTAATTGTATTTGTATTCTACGGGGAGCATGAGATCGACCAGCTGGTTATCCAGCAAGGGCACTCGATTTTCCAGAGAGTGGGCCATACACATCGCATCATCAATAGAGAGAAAATCGTCTACCAGTTTTGTCTGGAACTCCGCTCTGACCGCCTGTTGCACAAAGGGATCCACACTGGAGAAGAACTCCTTTTCCATTCGCGAGTGCAGAGTCAGTCGGTCCTTGTCGATGGGCTTTTTGAAGACCTGCTTATCCTGTGATCCGTAAACTGGCGAAATGGTCGTAAGATAGGTCTCCGTCCGGTCGTTTAGGCTAGAGAGGACTTTCTTCCTTTTCCCCCCGGTGAACGCGGACAACACTGAAGCCCCCGGGACTTTCATCAGTTTCTGAGCTCGTTGGAAAGCGAGATACCTGGAGGAAGTGGGATATCCAAAAAATAATTCATCGCCTCCCAGCCCGCTCAGACATACTTTCACGTACTTTCTCGCAAACTGATCGACAAACCAGCTATAGGTGTTCAGTTTGGGTTGTTCGGAATGCCAGATCATGCGAGGATA
>JASHXQ010000087.1 GCA_030043455.1 Nitrososphaerales archaeon
GCCCGGACAAGCGGGAATTATCGGAAGCATGAGCTTTGATGTGGGCTATACTCTGGTGACCGCCGGGTTCTGGCTGGGGACAATCTACTTCGTAGACTCTTCGGCACTGGCAGCGAGGCGTGCCGATCCTCTCCTTAGGGACAGTCTTCACTGGAGCAAAGTGCGCTATGTTTTATGGACATTGCAGGGCTTCAACGTTGCCTTTATCATTCTGGGAGTGCTTTTTTCTGCTATCACCGGCAACCACACCCTGTCCAACGAGATCGCTGCGGGGAACAATGGCGCCGTTACGAGTTTCCCAGCGCGCATTGCCGATTTTGCGTGGGCGGTCTCCTTCGCGCCGTTTGCTGTATTCCTGCCCCTTTATGTTAGAGCAAAGGATCCCACTCTCCGCAGACACTTCAAGTGGCTGTTCATTTTGGCAATTCTGATCGGCGTCGAATTTCTCGGCTCAGGATTACTGTCGACAGTCCCAGCAATAGCGAGTGCCCTGAGCTCGGAGGCCGGTTCGTTAGGCATCAACGCTCTGTTCCTCGTCACAGTGGGTTACTTCCTCTACCGAGCAGCCAGAGCCCTGGTTCCCCTGAATCGTCTGTCCAAGCTGGAAGTTATTCCAAAGACCGGCGCGCCCGTGCCCTAAAGGGCGGGGTCAGCCGGAACTAGTCTTCTTGAACTTGTTCAACAGTTTCTTTTCAGAAGCTGACACGCCTCGCTCGCCTTGATTGGATGCGAGCGCGTCACGGAGGAAACTTCGGTAAGAGTTGATGACTTTGACCTCGTCGCGGTCGATTACTCCCTCCTCTTCCGCTGTCTGAAGGTTCTCTGCCCACTCTTGACTCTGCTCCACCTGCCTGGGAGGAAGTTCCTCGTCAGCGGTCTTCATCAGCTCAGCGAAAGTTTCCATTTTCGTATCATCGGAAGATTTGGACAACGGATCTTCGCTCGCACCCTTGGGGAAAAACTTTCCAAACTTGTACCCGACCCAGTACACAATTTTCGTGGGTTCTACGCGGATCAAGCGGTACTTGTACAGTTTTCTCTCGTCAGGCAACTCTTTCCCACTGGCGTAAAACGTGAACATTCCCGGATATTTCTTGGCAAAGTTGGCCATCTTCGGGCCTACAGACAAAATCGAAAGAACGGTCTTGGCAATGGTGAAGACCTTGGCCTTGCCTTGGATCATCGCCCCACAGGCTCCCTTTGTGAGCAGGTGATTATCCACTAGAAAGGACACGTTGGGATTTCCCCGAATGAATTTGAGTTTCGCTGCACTGATCGGGGTCATGAAGTAGACCTTGAGACCAGAAAAGTAGAAGGCCACCGGGTAACTGTACAGATCCCCCTTGCCGGATGTAACTGAGAGGTAGCCGATTCCCGAGGTTTTCAGAACATCGAGTACGTTGTCCGGGATCTCGGCCTGCTGCTCTTTTGTGGCCATCTGGAATCAGTAGATCTCTTCGGTGGCGTAGACCTGGAGTCCACCCTCGGTAATGACATAGGGCCGAGCATGGGTGTCGACCTTCGAGCCCCTCATCTTCGAGATCTGGATCGCCCTAACGCCCTTCTGGATAGTTCTTAAAATGATGACACCTTCTGCAAGGTACTCCTCCGGTTGGAGCAATCTCCCCTCCCCGGTGGATAACAATTCGCTCGTCATCAAACAGGTCGCTTTGGTCGACTGCAAAGTTTCCACCAAGTCCAGGACGACGGGCCGGCGCTCATCCATCTTCGGATACCTGAAAACCAGGTCAGAAATGGAATCCACAACTACTCGCTTGGGCGCATGTTTTTCGATCGCTTCCTGTATCATGTCCATCAAATTGACAAGCCCCAGTTCTCTTCCCCCCACTGGGATCCGCCCCACTTTTGCCTGTTCGGGAATGCGCCTGACTTCAGTCGCATCCACGTACGCGAAGGTCCCAGCTTTATCGAGTTTTTCAAAATCCATGCCCAGCCCCGCCATTTCTTGCATGAACCGGCTCTGAGGCTCATTCATGCCAATGAAGATCCCCTTTTCGTTTTTTGTGGTCGCCCCAGAGTAGAGGAATTCAGAGCACAAGATGGTTTTGCCGCAACCCGGCTCACCAAGTACCAGAATTACCCGTCCTTCATTAAATCCACCGTCCAGCATAGAATCGAGTCCGGAAATTCCGGTCTCCAGCCTACTACCCATCGCTTGAGACATCGAGTAACAAATTTTCAGAGAGAAAAAAGTTCTCTATTTCTGTATTCCTACAGTTCACACCCAAGGATTTTGCGAGTCGGACAAGATCCGGCGTTGAAGATCTCCTCATGGAATTATTTTCTGATCCTAGCAACTTTTTGAGACGACTAGCCTCGAATCTTGATTTTCAGAGCAACACTCTCTCTGATTTTTTCGACAGGAAAGAGTGGTCCACCCAAATGAGGCATAAGACGCTTTAGACTGCTGCCAGCAAACCCCGTCAGAGATCGGAACCAGTAAATTGGACGGTCCATGAAAGGAAGATAAGAGCTCCTCACAATTACTTTGATGATGGAAGTCGGGGTGGAACGAGATCCAAAAACGAGGCTGAGAATCCTACTTTTGGTCATTGCTCTAATTCCACCTGCGGTTCTGATCGTCTGGGGAGAATTCAGTGAATTCAACATTAATTTCTGGCTGTTGCCTACTACCAACGTCTCCCAGTCAGTTCTCGACTCCGAGAATCTTCTCATCGCAGGATATTATCTAGTGACGCCCTCCCTCTTGCTCTGGTTCTTTAGGCAGCTTGGATCTTTCCGTGAGAGCCGGCGGTACCTGATACTCGTAATCTGCTGCATCTTCTCATTTGGAATATTGAGGTACTTCGATTTCATTTATGACACGAACGGACCGCCTGCGTTTAGTCCCTTCGGAAATTTCTATCCGCTGGCCTTTTGGATCCTTCCGCTCCTCATGACCGCCTTGGCGGCCGTACTGCTGGGTCTCGGATCTTGAACGGCTAGGCTAGGAGTTCGTCGAGGGCTCTCGTCTCCGCTTTCAACCCTTCTTCCATAGAACATTGCTTCGAAGTCGAGAGACCTACTTCGCCCATCGTTCTCGTCGCTTCCGGATTATCTAAGAAGATTGCCATCTTGGACGCAAGTTCTTCTGTGTTGTTGGGATCCACGAGCATTCCATTTTTGCCGTCTTGCACGAGCTCAGTGACTCCTGCTTCGTTAGTCACTATTGAGGCGCGGGAGTGCAACCAGCTCTCTACCACCACCAACCCAAAACCCTCCTTCACAGAAGGAAGTATGGTGAAGCTGCATCGCTCATACATCGCATCCAGATCTTTCTGGCTAAGATGTCCTGCAAACACTACGTTCTTCTCCACGCCTAAATCTTTGGAGAGTGTCTCCAGTCGGCTCCTCCACACCGCAGATTTGGAAAGCCCCAGCCCCCGACCTGAACCGGAAAAGCTACCGTTTCCAACGAAGACCATTTTGAGGTTGGGGTGGTCCTTAACCAGTAGCGTCGTCGCCCGGATCGCTCGATCCTGCCCTTTCATCGGATCCATCCGCGCAACAGATAGAATGACATCATCGTCATCCACTATGCCGAGCTTGGAGCAAGCGGCAGCAATCTCTGACCTGAGGGGCTGGGAGTATTCTGCGGGATCGATAAACGGATAGATCTTTCTCACTCGCCCGTTGTAACCGAAGGATTTCAGGGAATTGAGATACTTGGTGCTGCTGACGATCACCATGTCGTAACTGTTGAAGTACGAAGCCAGCAATTCTCTCCACTGGGAGGGTATCATAGACTGATCGAAGGGTATGTGCCACCGGAAGATTTTCGGTTTTAGGGTGTGGAGGAGTCTCCCCACGGGAAGCTGCTGAAAATCGTGGATATAGAAAAGATCAAAGTCAACCTTTTGATCGAGCTTCGTGATCAGCTCCGCTGAAACCCTGTTGTAATACTCAAACTCGGAAAAATCATCACTCCAAAATACGTCTCGTGTCTCGCGGTCGTCAGCGGTAATCCCGTGGACCGCACCCCAGATTGCTTCTTTGGTATTTCCGTATCCTGCAAGTCGATCCTTCTCTAAAGCCACATGGTGTAGGGTGATGCCTCCGACCTTCACAGTAGCGGGCCCATTAGGATTGAGAGAAATCCAGTGAGCATCCTCCAGTGTCCCATCCTTCAGCATACGGTTGACGAGCGGAAACACCATGCGGGTCAAACCCCCGACTGAAAACTGGTAGTCCACACCTTCAGATAAATTCGCAAGATCCGTAACAGGAGCTCCTTCTGCAGAGGTTCCGTTTCTCGGCACCCTCTCGGTAAATTGCACCAGAGGAGTTTGAGTGTTGATGCAGATCTTGATGTGACGACTTAGCTTGGGGGGCGCAGGACGCGGTCGATCCTCCACGACTACCGGAACAGTCGTTGTACTCATCTACTCACAACCTTTCCCACTCGGGCGAGTCTTGCACTTACTGAAAAATAGTTTGACAGGACCATGAAAAACACCACAATTTTCTTCATCTCAATCTACGGAAAACTAAAACACAAAAAGTTCACTTAAATGGGATAATGGGAACGCTTCTTCTATTCAAGCTTTTTGATCGAAATAACTAAAATTCCATTTAGAGCAATTTTTTGCCGCGATGACAAATCGTCTTTTTTACAATGACTTTTCTAGACCTGAAGAACCTTCGGTCAAGGCTTCGGAAAGGTTCGTAATTTATTGAGAGAAGCCTTCAAACTGCACTCGCAAGACGTATAACGGCAAAAAATAGGCTCCCTCGACCGGCGATTCCCCGATGCCCAAAATGAACGCTTTCGTTCACATTTTTGTTGAATCTGCGCAGATGGATGCGGTAGTTTCAGCTTTGCAGAAGATTTCCAATATAGAAGAAATATTTCACGTGACCGGAGAATTTGATCTCGTTACTTTGGTTTCGGCGGAAGATATTGAGCAATTCCGGGACATTTTGAAGAACCGAATCATGAAGGTCACTGGTATCCGGAGCACGGTCTCTTCGGTGGTATTACATCACCAGAGCCGCTCACAAGCAAGACCCCTTGAGAGCCTCATCACGGCTTAAGCGTGTTTCATTAATCTATTGTGAGATTACTCTAGACTCCCCAGGCGGATATGTGCTCGGGAGTAATCCTGAGAAGAGGGGACTCACCTTCTCCCCATGGGTGCTCCCTGTAGTACTCCAATCGATCAAAGAGCACCTTTAGCAGCCTCAGATATTCCTTACCACGCTCCAAAATCTCGACCGTACCCTGAATCATGATTCCCTTGTTCGGATTGACGTCATCGACCACGAGACTCGCCTTATTATTTTGGAGGAGAATTTTCAGCTTCTTCGTTCCGTAATCAGTGGCGATTACCGGATGAGCTCCATCCATTGCATAGATGATGGGGGTGACATGGGGCATTCCGTCCTTGTCAGCGACTGCAAGACGCCCAACCTCGCGAGCATTGAGATACTTCAACTGGTTAGCGGTCGGAACCTGTCTAGGCGGAGCTTTGGTCATCAAATTTCGGAGAGCGTGGGCGGCTTATTAGACCATCCGTCTATCCCGAAGATCGGGTAACTATTTCCGGCCGAAAATAAAACCGTGGAGCACCAGGCCGAGAAGATAGATCCCAAAAACAAAGAGCATTGAAGCTAGTGCTGCTTCAACCGGAGGATTCTGTTGAGGTACTCCGATGCCCAACGTCTGGTAGTATACTCCATAACCTCCCAGAATCATCAAAGCCACAAAAAAACTCCACATGATCAGGATCTTTACATTTTCGGGTTTTGACCCCAGATTTCCGAACATGAAATGTAGACCCTGACATGGTATGTTAAACGCCAGTTGATTTAAGCGAATTGAAAATTTCTGATACAAGCTCAGGAGGAGTGCCCTGAAATCAAATGAGTGTTTTCTTGTAGAAAGCATTTAATCGATTTTCTCCATTTTTAGGACAAGACAATCCGGGGACGTCTGCCATTCAAGTGACGCGAAAGTCAACCGTCTCCGGAAATAGTTCTTCCAATGTCCCGAAAGAAGAATCATTTATCGAAAAACGTGTATTTTGTGGAGATTGTCTCTCAATCCTGTCTGATTATTTTCCCTCCAGCTGCGTGGACTTGATCTACCTGGACCCGCCATTCTTTTCCGGCAAGGAATATTCGCTCATATCATCTGGTGAAAAGATCGCAGGATTCGATGACCGGTGGAACGGCGACATTACCAAATTCCTCTCTTGGATTAAACCCCGACTGGAACAGTGCTATCGCGTGCTCAGCGAAAAAGGTTCGTTCTACCTCCATTGCAATTGGTACGCCGATGCGCATCTGAGATTACTTCTCGACCAGATTTTCGGCAGAGAGATCCGTTGCGAAATTGTGTGGGACAAGGGTTTTCGTGGGACGAGACGCCAGAGGAACTGGCAACAATCCCACGATATTCTCCTCTACTATACGAAATCCGAGAGTTTCACCTGGAACGAACAGCTTCAGGACTATGCTGATGTGGAAATGAAGCGCTACAATAAACTAGACACAGATGGAAAGAAGTACGCCCTAATTAAAAGACGACGAACTGATGGTTCAATCTACTACGGCAAAACCTACCCCCGGGGAAAAAGTGCGAATGATGTCATTCGGCTGCCGCTCCTCTCGGCAACTTCAAAGGAGCGGCTGGGCTACCCCACGCAGAAACCCGAAGGCTTGCTCGAGCGTCTGATAGCAGCGTCGACAAATCCCGGAGATGTTGTTTTGGATCCCTTCTGCGGGAGCGGAACTACTTTGGCCGCGGCCAAGCGACTTCAGAGGAAGTGGGTTGGAATAGACATCTCTAGATCCGCCTGTCGAATTGCTCTTGCCCGGCTAAAGTAGCTCAGATTTTCCAAACCTTCGTCAGACTTCGCGCCACCGGGCTTTTCGACTCGCAATCAACAAGAGAGCCACACTTACGGCGAATAGGACGATCCAGTCGAGCTCGATCGTCGTTGTCGATAGTGGCAGATAGCCTCCCACATTTTGCGCTAGTTCGGCGGCATAGGTTGTCGGAGAGAGATACGCCAGATATCTGAATGGCAATGGGATGAAGGTAATCGGATAGTAAACTGGCGGGACTGTGGAAAACAAAGTGGAAAGTAACCGGGAAAAGGCAAAACTCTGGACGATGTCGCTAGAAAAAGTGGCGAAGGTATAACCGACCGCTATGGAAGCCAGCAACATGAGTGCTAAAATGGCCAGAAATTCTAGGACTCCGAGCGCTGTAAAATGCACATAGATCGCAGCAAGTATTCCCAACACAGCCAGAGCTGGTATGGAATACACTAACTCCGAGGTCGCCATGCCCAGCAGATAGAGCTGCCAGGGCGTGGGAGAGCTGACGACCATGTCCTGAAGTTTGAAGTCGTTTTTCAAATGCGAGAGATCTCCTTGCAGCGACATTCCGCTCGAAAACATGCTCATGATGAAGCTGCCCTCGATCGC
>JASHXQ010000088.1 GCA_030043455.1 Nitrososphaerales archaeon
ATGTGCCCGGCACGAATGTCACAGTCACCGACACGTCCAACGCTAACGTTCTCACCCTCATGGAGAAAGATCAACTGGACGGAGCCTGGGTGCCAGAGCCTTATGCTTCCGAATTAATCTTCGAAGCAAACTGCCACATCTTTTTGGATGAAGCAAGTTTGTGGCCCGGTGGCAACTTCTCGACAGCTGAACTGGTCGTTTCGACCTCTTTCCTGAACGCTCACCCGGACATTGTGAAGGAAATCATCGAGGCAGATGTCAACGACACTCTCTGGATAAACAACAACCCCACCCAAGCTGACCAGCTAATCAACGCGCAGATCGCAAATCTGACTTCTACTTCTCCAGTGAATGCAACCATCTTCACTAACGCGTCCTCGTACCTCACCTTCACCTACGACCCCTTGGAAGCTTCAGTAGCTCAGCAAGCCCAGAACGCCTACGCCTTGGGCGACCTCGGTTCGACGCCACCAGACAACATAACTGGCATCTACGACCTGACCATTCTCAACCAAGTACTCCAGCAAGACGGGCTGCCCCAGATTTCCAGCTAAGAAGGGGGAACGGAAAAAACTTGGCGTACATCCTGAGCGAGAAGAGCTCGGATAACATACTCGAGGTGGACAAACTGCGGAAGGTCCACCCGAGCCATGGGGGCGCTGATCCGCAGGACCTTGTCGTCATCGATGATGTCAGCTTTAGCGTAAAGGATGGAGAATTTGTGACAATCATCGGTCCCTCGGGCTGTGGGAAAAGCACTCTGCTCAGCATCATTGCGGGCCTGGAGAGCCACGACTCTGGTGACATCGTCGTCAAGGGCCACAGAATTGGCAAGGTTGGACCTGATATCGTCATCATCTTCCAGGAAGAGTCGCTCTTTCCTTGGCTGACCGTGGAAGAAAACGTCGAGTTTGGGTTAAAGCAGAAGGGAATATCGAAGGAAGAACGAAAGCGGATTGCGAGCGAGTACATCGAACTCGTGGAGCTGACCGCTTTCGCCAAGTCCAGAGTCCACCAGCTGTCAGGAGGCATGAAGCAGAGGGCAGCGATCGCGAGGGGCCTAGCCCTAAATCCGAGAATCCTTCTGATGGACGAACCGTTTGGTGCCCTCGATGCGCGCACCCGGCAGATCCTGCAAAACGAGTTGCAGCAGATTCACGAAAAGACGAAGAAGACAATCCTCTTCGTCACGCACGATGTACGCGAAGCGGTGTCGCTCGGGGATCGCGTTATAGTATTCACCCCCCGTCCTGCCAGAATCAAGCAGCAGTACGTGGTGGATTTGCCACGCCCCCGCGACTCGGAAGATCCGGCACTGATTGGAATCATCAACGCTATCATGCGAGAAATCAAAGAGGGAGAAAAGACCTTTGACACAGAGACTAGAAGCCCAGCAATCGGGATCACGGTCAAGTAATACAGCCCAGAAGAAACGCAGCTATACTGCGTATCTGGACATCGCGATCGCGATCGCGATCTTTTTAGGGCTGTGGCAGCTCGTGTTCGACCTCAAGGTCTATCCATCATTCCTCCTTCCTTCGCCCTTGATGGCGGCATCGAGGTTGTTGGTGCTCGCCAAGAGTGGGGCGCTCGGCAGTGCCTTCCTTGCGACTATGGAGCGACTGGTCGCGGGTTTTGCCCTTTCAATCGTGATCGGGACACTCGTGGGATTGTTGATGGCGAATTTTCAGCGCTTTGGGAAGACGATGAGTTCATTCTGTCTGGGAATGCAATCCTTCCCCAGCATCGCTTGGGTGCCATTTGCAATCCTGATAGTAGGACTGAACGATGCCGGTCTGCTTTTCGTGATGCTAATGAGCTCTGTCTTTTCGATGATGATCTCCACCTACAATAGTGTCCGGAACATTCCCCCGATCTATCTCAAGGTAGCGAAGAACATGGGAGTCAAGCGGATCTCGCTTTTCCGAAGCGTAATGCTCCCGGCATCCATGCCTCAGATGGTCACCGCCTTGAGACAGACTTGGTCTTTCTCGTGGCACGCCCTAATTGGTGCAGAGATGTTATTCGGAATTTCTGTAGGGTTGGGTGAGCTGTTGTACTATGGGAGTGAGTTCTCGCAGATGAACCAAGTGATCGCGACTATGATTGTGATCTTTGCGATCGGGTTTGTTGCCGACAGACTCGTGTTCCAGAGACTGGAGGACAGTGTGAGGTCAAAACGCGGATTGGTTACTCAATTCGCGTCCTGATTTTTTACAGCCTCAAGAACACACCGCCCTTTACAAGACTCTCCAATCCGAACCTCCGGGGAGATGCGCTGTGTTGCATTTTCCTCGACCCTTCTGAAAGACACTCATCTACAATCGCGACTAGGATGCTTGCAGGATCCAGGAAGTTTCTGCACTTGGGATAATCGTTGTTTTGTGCGATCCAGCAATCCCTCTCTTCTGAAGACCACGTGGTTGTCTGGTTGAAAAGTTAACATCTACCTTTATGATTTAGATGCTGATTCTACGCTGATCTTGAGAAACAAAGCACAGATCTCATCCTTTAAAATATCTCGGCAATCGAGGTGTCTTCGTTCTCCCGATAAAGGACCGCATCAAAGAATTGCCGCGAATAGATCCCAAGCTTCACACAAATCCAGAGGACTATTCGCCAGCTGAAAAAGCGAAACTTGCTACCAACGGTTTGAGAAATGTAACTCATGACGTACAGAGTCCGTTGAATCTCAACTACCAATTCAAGGACACATTATCAGAGGATCTAGCCGAAGCCGCCGAAACTCTCGCAAAATCCTATGGTATCTATCTGGAGTTCAATCGCGCAAAAACCGGAAGCCAGAAGGACTGGATGTACATGGTCCGGGTGTCCATTCCGGGGGGCGGACCGATTCAACCTGCGCAATGGATGATACTGGACGAGCTTTCTGAAAAGTACACGGAATCAAATTCCTACACTGGCAGGATTCAACCCAGTCTTCGTCTGACGTCGAGGCAGAACATTCAGTTTCATTGGATAAAGAA
>JASHXQ010000089.1 GCA_030043455.1 Nitrososphaerales archaeon
CTATGATCGGATTTGCCACAATTTCCGCGGCTGTAAGATTCTTTCCCCAGTAGTTCGGGTTTTGCTTGAACTGGATGTAGGCGTTGGTCGCCACGTTGGTAACTACGTACGGACCAGTTCCAGGAATTGCGGTAGTTTCAAAGAGAGTGTTTGGGTTAGTGACGTTCCCGGGGCCGCCATGGGAAAGCAAAAACATCGGATCGGTTTGCATAGAAAAATTCGGGAACGAATTCAAAAAGAAGGAGTATGGCCCAACCAGCTGGAATACAATCGTGTCAGATCCGTTCACGTAGGCAGGCCAGCTCGTGTTTGACATCAACGAAAGAAGCTGGGGAGACGGAGAAGCGAGACCGCTTGCATTGATCATATTAAGGGTGGCCGGACCAAATACAACCGAGCTAAAATTAAACAGGGGCAGGTACGACCAAAAGCTGGTAGAGTTACCCAGCTCGTAGTAGTAGAGGTAAAAGTTAGCCCATGCCACGTAAGCATTGAACGGGTCGCCGTCCGAAAACGTAACACCTTGCCTCAAATTGAATGCATACGTTTCTCCATTGGCTGAGACCGTCCAGTTTGTAGCAAGATCCGGGACAAGCTGAAAAACTCCCTGCCTCTGTTCTGCGTTCAGGTTGAAATTGATGAGGGTCTGATAGACTGCTCCCTCAGTCCAGACCGGATAGTTACCTCCTGGATTTATCGTCGAGACCCCAACACTCGGAAACGAAGGATCATCAATCGTCAGGGTTTGATTTTGAACCGCCGTCGACGACGATGAACTGGTCGTAGTTTGAATGGACGAGCTTGAAGTGCTCGTCACCGATGAAGAGCTTTGCGAGGAAGAGGAGCTGGTCGAGGAAACGGAGCTAGAACTGCTCACGGAAGATATGGTAGAAGTGACGGTAGCCGTCGTACTTTGAGAAACTGTCGTAGTGACAGTCGCCGAACCCCTGGTCAATACAACGGCCACAGCCGCGATGATTATGATCACGATCACTACAACTGCAAAGATCACGGTTTGTATTCCCCGTTTTCCATTTCTTCTCATTAACGACAGCTCTGAACCCGTTCTGAAAAACAAGAATATATTAAAATTCCATGCCATTTCTGCACGGAAATGAACGTCTTTCGCATTCTTCGGGGATCAAATTCCCTAGGATGAAGATGATGAAGAAGAGTTGTAATTGGGTCAAAATTTCCAAAACTGACGATATGAAAAAGTCTTGGATGGTTTTTGCCCTACGCGAGCTTTGCTCGCGTTCTAACCTTGGGCCAGCTACTAAACATACGGAGTTATGCGAGGAGGAAAAAATTAGGGCATTCTATTTTCGAGATAGCACCTTTAGAACTTTTTTCTTCCGAAATATGCATTATTTTTCGAAACCCGGCACGGGGGATAAATAGGGGCGAAATGAATCTCCAATCCATGTCCCAGATCCGGATTCCAGCTCCCAGCAAAAGTCAGAACCGAAACTACGACCCTCTGTTATGCAAGACGTGTCAGAGACTCAGCCTCGACTCTCCGCAACTTGCCAGGAGCCCCTATAGCGATTGCGAAGAGCACTTCCATGAAAGAGTAGCGCATCTGTTGCTTGGCGGCGGCCTAAGGATCATTTAGGCCTCTGGTTTCCCCCGAAGGGAGAATGGTGCCGCTCTGCCGGCCGAAATCGGTCTTGGAAATCCCTGATCGAGAATTAACGATCTTACTACTTTCAACGATTACTCGCGCGACGATAACGCATTTGCACGACACCGGATTTGTATGGCTTCACGCTAGCCAATTCCAATTCTATTCGATTCGTGAATAGACGCTCGCCGTCTCCTATAGCGATGGGGTGCACGAATACGATGTACTCATCTATCAATCCAAGTCTGGAAAAATTCCGAGCGGTACGTACGCCTCCAGGGATGTATATGTCACGCCCGTTACGATTTCTGACCGATGCGATCGAATCGACTAGATCTCTGTCATTTTTTGCTACAATAATTTCAGCGTTATCTACAGATCTTTCAGGTTTGTTTGAAATAATAATTGCCTTTAACTTGTTAACCGCTTGGGCGATTTCCATTTCCCACTTGTCGGCCACCCCTTCGTTTTCGACATTTTTCCAATATGCCGTCAACCCAAGACCAGTTGGATAACCCATCATCCAAGTGTCGGCTCTTCGAATTAGTGCCATTATGTCGTCGTGAATCTCATTGTCTGCTTTTGACGGGTCAAACCAATCGAGTTCTCCCTTAGGTCCAGATGCGCAACCATCAAAAGTAGTCTGCATATACAGGAAGATCTTTCTCAATCACATCGCCGTAGTTGTGGCTAAATGCGAAGTATATTCGTTACGCCCTTTGAATTTACTAGCAAAGCCAAAACCAAACCGAGCGAAATAGAAGAACAGTATCCGAGCTTCTGATTCTAATTCGCCTTCTTTGAAAGTTGCAGTATGTGTAATTCTCATATCTCTCTCGGCAAGAACTTTACAATCATAACCAACGCACAAAGGGCACCTATGGCGCTCGCAATAAGGGGGGCTCCAAACCCTAACGTCTGAAATAGAATCCCGCCGATGATCGGTGCGGGAAAAGCAAGTACGCCCTTGAAGGCGGCCAGCTTTCCCGTGAGTTCAGCTCTGGCGTCGCTCGGGGCGACGGTCATCAGCATGGACTGCGCCGGAGGTTGCCACAAAACACCGGTGAAGGCCCAGATAGCTGCAAAGATCAGGAAGGCTGGAAAGGTGCGCACGAGAAAAACACCTATCCATTGCACGAAACTGAGAGACTCTGAGAGAGCTATGGATCTCTTGGCACCAATCTTCATCATCAAGCGCGTGGCGGGAATCTGGCCGACCACGAGGACGATGAAGTACACCCCGGAAATGAGCCCGAGCTTAGCGTCTGAGTAGTGATATTGTGTTGCAATCATGCCGTAAATTATGTACCCTGTGATACTAAAGGCAAAGAGGTCTACTGCGAATGCTGCAAAGTATCCGCGGAGGCCACGGGGTGGGCTCATTGCCCGAGCTAAGCGTTTCAAGATTTCTCTGGCCAGTACACTTGCCCCAAATTTCCCAGGACCAGATTCCTCGACCGGATGTCCCGTTTCTTTGAGCTTGGTACTATAGAGAGTAAAATTGACGGCCTCCAGGGATACGGCGCAAGCAAAAACTACATAGTAACCCAGACTATCTGCCAAGATTCCTCCCAAAAACGAGGTGAACGCCGCGGGGAGGTTGGCGAAGAGAAACACGATACTAAACGCGATTTTCATCTTTCCATAGTCGAGACCCACCGTCTCTGCCACGAGTACTTGAGAAGCGGGCAAACTCAAGAGTGAACCACCGTAGAGGAGATAGGCCGGAACCAAGATCAAGGGGGCGTGAGTTAGGGCGGCGAGGAGGAAGAACGACATCGCAGCCATGGCGAGAGCACTCCCTGCACGTGTGATTGCCTTTCTCCCAAAAATTTCTGAGAGGTATCCTCCAACTGGCTGCACGAGCGAACCAGCTAGGCCTCCGGTTCTATTTCCCAGCGATTGCAGGATGCCGAGGGCGGCAAGACTCAACCCTATGCTAAGAGTGAAGGGCTGGAGAATCGTGTTCAGCATGCCGGTGTAGCTGCCTTGGAGGAGCCCGCTGACAGCCATTACAGCGACATTGCCCTGGAGCGAAAGTGCAGCGAGTGAAGTCGTTAGGCGGGTGAGATTTTGCTTCCCAAGCATTCCTTTGTATTTCCTGCACTATTATTCCAGGGCACCCCAGACGCCCGAAAATTCTAATCTTCGGATGTGGAGATTTCAATTACGGGTTTACTGGATAAGTTAAGTAATTTTTGCTCCGAGTACGCTCGGACTCAGTGCAATGACGCAAGTGTAAAGGTACTAAGCACTGGCGGTGTTAGCTATGCCCGGGAGTATGAATTCGCCTGCAACAATCCACTTTTTTCTCGAAGTTCCAGTAGCTCGATTAATTTCTCGGGAAACATGAGAGTCTCGATAGGAATATCCAACCGGACGCTTGCGATCCCAGCTTGTGACTTCGTCCACTCTTGGAACTTCTGGACGTCCGCCATGGCCGACCCACTTAGAACAACATGATCTGTATTTGGATCTGAAAAATTACCCGTTAGGAAATTTTCATCAAAGTGTGACACTATCGCCTGATCCACGGAAGCCTTGGCTCTGTTGTCTGAGTAGATATAGGAGATATAAATCGGGACGAACCCGGGGATGCTCTCAATATTGAGGATGGGAAATGGAAAGATGGTATTCTCTCTGCGAAGCCTTTCCACCCGTTTTCTTACTGTCTTGGTTGAGAGGCCTATCTCCGTTGAGACTTGAACCGCCGACTTTCGCGCGTCCTTCGATAAAGACCTTACAATTGTGACGTCGCTTTCAGACAGTTTTTGGGTTTCGCTCTGAGGAAGAGCCATCCGCACTTGGGTAATTCTTTCCGCGTTTGTAATCCGTGAGATCAGTTCGATGGTTCTAGAACGCGACTCCTCACCGTTGTAGATCATGAATATGCTCAAGCCTCGTCCGTAAAAGTTGACTATACCCGTGATTTCCTGAATTAGTCTCAGCTTTCGGATCATGTCCGACTTGCCGGATTCGGGGTGAACGTCGACCATCAACACTATCACTTTGTAACCGAAGAACATTGGGTTGACCAAGAGTGACCAGCCTGACATGCAACCTGACTCCTGCAGTCTCTTGTAACGGTAGCTCACCGTCATGTCATCGGCCCCAAGACGTCCTGCAATGGCACGGAGGGACGACTTTACATTCGGGTTGGATGGAGCGACTGCCCCTTCAGAAATCAGGGCTCGCAATAGCTTTACGTCAATCCTATCCAAAAAGTGTTCTCGCTTCCGAAGTGATCCTAAAAGTTGATGTTAGTGTATTTAATCGTCGATTCCCTTTTGCCTAAATCGTTTAGGCTCGCACTCAAGTTCAGGTCTTCTGGAAAAGTACGGACGAGACAGTCATGAAGAACGAGTCTGTTGAAAGCCATAATGAGCTGCTTCATTACGAAGGCCCTAAAGATCCTGCAGTCGAAGGCCTGAGATTGACACCGATGGAGAAGCCAAAAGGGCTCATGCTTCGGTTCATCTACTGGATGGCACCCAGACAGTATGGTAAAGTGCCGACGAATATCAAGGTGATTGTGGCGCGGGCACCCAAGACGTTGGGTCTCTTCAGCGCGATAGGCAAATACGAGATGAAAGGAATCCGTCTGGATAAAGAACTCCATTACCTGATCGCGATGTTTGTCGCCGGTACGAACGGCTGTGGTTTTTGTCTTGATTTCGGCCGCATGATGGCGGTGAAAGACAACATGAGTCTAGAAAAATTCAATGCGCTTCCTGGCTACCGGGCTAGCACTCTTTTTTCAGACCGGGAGCGGGCAGCGCTCGTGTATGCTGAAGAGGTTACCCGGAACAAGCGAGCAACGGATGAGACCTTCAACCAGCTTCGCAAGCACTTTGCGGATTGGGAAATTGTGGAGATCACCGTGCTCACGGCTGTTTCGAATTTCGAAAACCTACTTAACCTGCCACTTGGGATTGGATCAGATGGATTGTGCGCCATAGCTCAAGCAAGAAAAACGAAATGAGCGGGCATGACGAATGGCTTGATGCTCATGAGAAGTTAGGTCTTTAGCCAGCCCAGCTTCGTAAAGACATAGATCACGAAAGCGACCGAGATTCCGATCGAGAAAGCGATCTCCCAGAGGTGCGTCTCAAACGGCTCCCCGAGGACATTCATCCCCAGTAACCCGCTGACCACCGCGGGGATCACGGCCACGCTCGTGACCACAGCAAGTATTTTCAGTACTCTGTTGGTTTCGAAGGATTCCTGATTGATGTAGAGCTCGATGACCGATTTCAGGTTCTCGACTAGCCCCTGTGAAAGCTCCCTCAGGTAAGAGGCCGAGTCCTGCAGGAGCTGGAATTGATCCTGCACCCTGTTGTCAAATCCGGGAAGGGGCAGCTGTTTAGTTGTAATGACGCCTAAGAGATCCTTGAAATGGGCGAGATTGGAGTCCTGCCGTGCCACTTCTTTAGTGAGCTGGTAGATCCGTTCCAGAAAATCCCGAGGCAGCTTGTTCCGGGAGATGTTTCCGATCTGGATCACGTCGAGCTCGATCTTGGAAAGCAGCTCCCGGTACTCGGTGAGCAGGCTATCCAGTACGGCGTAGAGAACGGAGACAAGAAAGGAGCCGGGCTTTGCCCATTTTTTCAAGTTCTCGACCGACAGCTTGTTCAAAAGATCGATGTTGTGCTGCGACACCGAGATCAGCTTGGAGTTGGTGCAGATCAACACGAACCCTGACCGGGCAATCTTGAGAAAATTGTCGGAAGTTTCCGGGTAGCGGAGTTCGCCCGAGTGCAGGAAGATGAAGGATGCGTCTTGGTGGTAGTCAATGTGGGGATAGATCTCATCGATGATGCCCGTCTTGAAGTAGGGCTGTGCGATCTCCAGTAGATTTCCCAGTCGCTCGAACCCGTCACTGGAAATATTGTAGATGTCGATCCACTCCTGCTGGGGAGTCTGGAGCTCAGCCTGTACTTGATCCCATGAAAGAACCGTCGCGGGAGAATCGGTGAAGAGCGTAGAGGCTTCCACCTTCCGGATGATGGTTGGTTGCTCCACTTCAGTTTTTGCGACGACCGTTTCGACGCGATCTCTACCGGAAGTAGCCCTCCCAGCGGCGGCAAAGACCCGAGGGAGCCGGAGCAACCGGAGAAGCAGCGAAGCGGAGCCGGTCAGCTTCAACCCCAGAAAGGGGAGAAATTGCACGAAGGGGATCACGACAATGAGGAGGTCGAGCAGATGCCAGGGCGACTTGAAGTAGGCCCAGCGGTTCTCCGCTAGATAGAGCTTGGTGACGTACTCCGCGATAAAGAGAACGATGATCGTCCAGTCACAGATCTCGAGAAAGTCGTAACTTGAGGACGACAGGGTGACGGCGAACTCGAGGATGATGATCGGGACGAGAAGGAGCGCGAGAATGGCCATGAATCGGTCGGAAAAAATCGAGTTCACCGCTTCCCTGAGATACTGGCGGGGATCTTCCTGCGGAACCATAATGGAGCGAGGAAGCGCAGACACTTCCAGCTCCTCTTGCCCGGTCTTTTGACCCAAATTTTATGCGGTCTCTGGTTGTTTTCACTAGTTTTTCAAGGTTTGATTATTTTTAGTCCGAAGGAGAAAATAGCAAAGCTTAGCTCTTGGAGTCTTGAACTGTCGCAACAGGAATATAACATGCAATGACACTACAGCACTTTTGACATAACATTCAACAGTTGGAAAAATGTTATCTCGTGTCATGGCCAGATTCCTAGTAAAAGCTATGTAAGTAGGGGGATCGATTGTGGTAGGTATTCCAAGGGAAGCCTCCGAACAGGAAGATATTAGAGAAGGAGAGTTGATTGAAGTGAAAGTTCACAAAGCTCGAAGGGACTGATTTGGGGCAACACGTGGAGTGGGTCCCTTTACAAAAGAAGACGAACTGGATACTCACGATGGCTAGATTCGCGATCGATCCTTGGGCTTGGATCGACTATTTCGATGATGACGATCTACGGCTTATTGTATGCAGAGATCAAAGCGGGAAACAAGAATTTTGGTCTCGCCGATTCCTTCGTTCTATTTACGGCTAGAAAATTAGGCGCTAAAGTTCACACAGGGGATCCGGATTTCAGAGGCATACAGGACGCAGTGATGTTGAAGTAATTGTGGCCTTTGGAGAACTGGGAATAAACGGCCAAAAAACCAGCGCTATCGCCCCCACCCCTGAGAGGAAAAGGAAGGTAAAATTCAATGATCCGAGAAACGCCGGCTCGGAAAGTATACCAACGAGAACGGGCCCCACAGTGCCTCCACCGATCATCCCGAAGCCCCAAACAATCGAATTAGCGAGCGTGATGCCTCCCTTGGGGGCGATCAGACCGGTCAGCCCTAAAAACAGGGGAAAGCCGGTATAAGAAAACAGACCGAACAGCCCTAGACTGAATTCAGTAAACCAGAAATTGGTGGAGCTCTGCGAGAGCAAAAACACCGAGCCGACGCAACCGAGCAAGGTAACTGCGATCATCGCCTTGCGGCCGTAGCGATCCGAGAGCGATCCAAAGAGCGGCTGCCCCACTATTGCGAAGATAGCATAGGCTACCTGCACCGAGCCGACGTACTCGTACGGGATCTTCGTCACTGTGTTGAGATACGTGGGTAGAAAATTGATCACGCCCTGGGTCATCACGCTCCGGAAAAACCCGGCGAGAGTTAGAGCAAGTACCGAGGAGAGAACCATTCGCAGGGGGACGCCAGAGGAAGGGACTTTTCTCGAACCCATTTCGACATTTTTCGGATGCTCCGGAGCTGTGATGTTTCGCATGATGATGTAGATTGTGATCGCGAGGAGGATGAAAGCGATTGCGACCAGACTGAGAGATTTCACCCCATAAAGTACGACGAGACCCACGGTGATGATCGGAAAGGCCAGAGTCCCCACACCTCCCATCGACCCGTTGATCCCCATCGCTCTTCCACGGGTTTCGAAAGTCCAAGTCTCGTTCAAGATCGCCGCAGCTATGGGGTGGTAGAAGGAGCTGCCAAAGCCGGCGACCAAGGTAAATAGTACTAGCCCAAAGTAGAGGAGGTTTCCCGGAAAAAATACGGTAGACAGGGCAAAGCCCAGGATGCCGAAAGCCACCACGATCAGCCCGAGTGGAATGATGCGAAGATAGCTCTCGTTGTAATCTGATCTTCTACCTATGAAAGGACTTGCAACCAATGAAGAGAGGCTGTAGAGGGCGGCGAGGATACCGATAAATTCCAGCGACACGTTGTAGGATTTCAGCAGGACCGGGTACACTGCAGGGAAGAGGTTGTTTGCGCCGTCGTTCAAAAAGTGGCCAAGCGAGGTGCCCAGAAGACTCCTGGTGGAATCGCTCTTTGTCCGCAGTAGCAATTAATTTCCGGTTGAATTCGAAGGAGTAAATGTAGTTATTCATGAAATATTGTCAGAGATCCTGAGTACTATAGAAAGAGATGAATTTCTGAGTGGATAATTTTAGGGCGTGAAGAATTTCGGAAATCCCAATATCATATTCAAGAGCTGATCCTGCAATGACCTTTTGCGTCTAAACTTAATTACCGAAAAAATCGAGTGTCCTTGCGAAGTTTTAGATGCAGCATGCTTTAGCTCACTCGAGGAAAGGGCAAAGATCTGGTATTGGTATCATAATAGTCGTGATGGTGGTGGTCATCCTCCTGATCGTTGGAGTGGGGATTTACTTTCTCGCGGCAGGGAGTTCAAAAACTACGACTAACACGACGCAATTGCCTATCATTCAGGGAAACACTATGCTCCCTGCTACCACTTCCACCATCGCTTCAATTCAGACAACTTCTACGACTGTCTCGGTACACAGTGTCAGCGCTTCTTCCTCGGTGGGTGGAGGCTCCACTTCTGGATCTTCTGGGATCACTACCTATAGCGGCACATTCAATTTTAGTCTGCCCCTCGGTCCTTCGGGCGATCGGGATCTGAGCAACGGAACTTTGCAGATGTACAACACGACTCAGGTGGGGTCGGGCTCCTTTACTTTTTTCATCGCAGCGCAAAACAAGTCCGGAAGTGGTTCGGGCCACGGTACTCTAACGGTCACGACGGCCGGGTTTTGTTCCGGGTCCAGCACCTTTCCGTACACATTCACCATCCCCGACGCGACGACCATCCTCGGAAATTATACCGTGTTTTTCGGCAATCCCGTTCCGGGAAACTTTACCGTGCAGCTCTCCTGTACCGGAGATATGTCGGGCGTGAATACTTCCACCAACAACCCCTCGAGCTTCCTCCCCGTCTATCCCAACGAGATCAACTTTGCTTCGATGCCGGTAACGGCAAACGAGCACCAGACCGGAGATATCTCGTACTACTATAACGTCGTTCAGACCGGCTAGGAAAGCACGGAAATATAGAATTAAATCAGCGCCTCAAACTCGTGGGATCGGGAAAGAAGTAGATCCATTTGAAAAAGGGAGAGGTAAAGGCAGCAGTTCTTACCGCGCCG
>JASHXQ010000090.1 GCA_030043455.1 Nitrososphaerales archaeon
GCTGATACCTGGAGACGTGCAGGCGGGGCGTCACTACCAGAATCCCGGCGGGCTAAGGATCGGGACGAGTGAAGTTACAAGATTGGGCATGAAGAAGGATGAGATGAAGAAAATCGCTTCTCTTATGGCCCGTATTATAGTGAAGAAGGAAGAGCCGGAGAAAATTAAAAAGGAAGTCGAGGACATGAGAAAGTCCTTCCAGAAGGTCCACTTTGCCTTCGAACCCAACACTACTGCGTACAAGTACATCCACGTAAGGTAGTAAAGCCGCTCATCTCGAAATGGCGTCCAATGCTAGCAAAGCAATTTCTTCCAAGGTCCAGCTTCTCGCAGCTCTAGCTGCAATCACCTTTGTCACTGGCCTCGTTCTTCAGGACGCTCTAATTTTTGCGAGCGTCCCTATCGTTTTTTATCTCGTCCTAATCTCGTTCCAGAGCCGTTTCACTGGACCAATCACCGTTGCAAGAACGGTGGAAAAAGCTCAGTTCTATGAAGACGAAGAGTCCCAGGTGCGGCTTCGAACTGCCAATAACGGGAAGCGTGGTGTCGGTCTGGTGACAATTGAGGATCGGTTGCCAACGGAGCTAGCCGAAGAAGGAAATTCCGTATCTTTCAGTTTCACTCTGAAGCCGGGAGAAGTGCGAGACTGCTTTTATCGGATAAAAGGACGCACCTTCGGCATCTACTCTTTGGGACCTATTCAAGCTCACTGCGAAGATCTATCGGGGATTAGGATCGAAACATCAACAGTGGAGGAGTCTTCTATAATCATCGTGCTGCCTAAAACTACAGAGCGTCTGACTCACTTCAAGATTAATCCCCGGAAGACGAAGCCCTGGCCCGGAGAGATTGTCGCGAGGAAGGTGGGACCGGGTATGGACAACTTTAGTATCCGGCAGTACATCCCGGGAGACTCTTTTCGGAGAATCAACTGGCGTGCTTCAGCGAGACGATCTGATGAGGAGCTTCTCCTGAACGAGCAGACCGCCGAACTCGGTGCCGATACCATCGTAGTAGTCGACGCACGACCGGCCTCCAATCTGGTTAGTGCTGAAGGGGAATCCCTCGTGAAAAATTCGACGCGGGCAGCGATCTCGCTCTCCGACAAGCTCCTGCGAGATCGAAATCGAGTGGGCCTGGTGACGATCGGCCTAGAGACCAGCCGCATTCCACCGGGATATGGTCGCCGGCAGTACAACCGGCTCATCTTGAGCTTGATCAAGGTTAGAGCAGGCGGTCTCTTTACCTTCGAAAATCTGCCCAGCTATCTGAAGTACTTCTACCCGCACCTCGCACAGGTGATCATGATATCCCCTTTGCTCGACAGGGAAGCCTTCAACGCCTCCGGGGAAATTGCGAGATCGGGGTACGAGCTCTTGGTGCTCTCTCCCAATCCGGTGGACTACAGCACTGCCAAGAAAGAAGAGACAAAGGAAGACCGGATTACGCGTATCGCTCGAGAGCTGGCTTTGATGGTGAGAAACAACAACCTGGCCCACCTGCGAGATTCAGGAGCGCTCGTACTGGACTGGCGAAAAGATGAACCACTGGATTTCCTTCTCACCAAGAATCTGAGGGCTCATGCTAGACAGGCGGAACTTTCGAGACGGAGGCCAGGCGGCTATTGACGGCAGATTCCAGAAGGGTTCTCGAACCGAACGAGATCCTCTCGTTCGTTCTGACCGCAGGAGTGATGCTCTTCTCTTCCCTTCTTTTTCCCGCAGCTTACTGGCTGTTCATCCTCCTGACCTTCGTAGATGGTCTTGCAACCGCCTTTCGCAATGATAGCGTACTTTCCGTCGATCGCTCCATCTATGCCCTGGGAGTGCTGGTGTTGGGAGCGATTGACTTCCGGATTTCCGTCGTCCCTATGATTCTTGAAGCAGTTTCTGTAATTGCTCTAATGGACTTCCTCTTTCTGGTGCGGAAAACGAGATCGAGATCTACAAAAGACTTCTTCCAGATAATTCTGCGGAGGTTGGAATCATATGCCGTTGCTCTACTTCCGGCCGCTATCTTCTCGATAGTACTGATCTATCTGGGTGGGCTTGCCATAGGTACGACCATCGGCTCTACAAACGCGATACTGGAGTTCGGTCTCGCGTCTATCACAGTGTTCGCGATCATTCTTTATGTTACGATCCGTCCTCCAGAAAATCTAAAATCAAATTCCTGATTGCGGGGAGGGATCATGGAAGCTTCCTACGGGTCAGTTAACGCATCAACGCAGGGCGAACTCGTTCCAGTGACGGAGGTCTCTCTAGGATCTAGCGACACTATTTTTTTCGAGCATCACATTTTCCTCTGGAAAGATCCTACTGTTTCGATCACCGCGAAGGTGATGAAAGGTCTTGGGAAGAGGATCCTTGCCGGTCTTCCAGTCTTTGTCACTGAAGCTCACGGTCCAGGGAAGATTGCCTTTTCGAGGGATGCTCCGGGACAGACCATGTTCCTCGATCTTAAACCCGGCCAACCCATTCACGTGAAGGAGCACCAGTTTCTTTTCTGCACCAATGCGGTAAATTATTCCTATTTTCGTGTCAAGGGTTTGTCCACCATGCTCTACGGTGGAACGGGTTTTTTCATCGACACCTTCGAGGGTTCCGGGCTGCTTGCACTCCACGGGTACGGTAATGTGTTCACAAGAAATCTGGCGGCCGGCGAGACCCTAGATGTAGAACCGGGCGGTTTTTTCTACAAGGATGCCTCGGTCCAGATGAGTACGAACAGCATGGGACTGAAAAGCGGTCTCTTCGGTGGATTCACTTTCATGATGAATCGCTTTACTGGACCAGGACGATTGGGCATACAGTCGATGCCTTTCCACCTAGCTACCGGCGAGTAGATCTACATAGTACTTGGCTGGCTCGCGCCGCAGTTCGGGCAGAACATCGCATCTTGCGAGAGAGCAGCACCACACTTTACGCAATACTTTGTTCCGGAAGCCGGCATTCCAGAAGCGGTGGACATCGTGGGAGCTCCAGAGGATGGAGGGGGCGGCATTCCGGGAGAACTCGGAAATGGGGTATCAGCGATGGAAAAGTATGCGATGACCAGCAGAATTTGCGCTATCAGTAAGAGAAGAAAACCAACAAGAATGATAGTGAGGATCGCCCCGATAAAATAGACTAGGGCCGCTGTCCGAAACATTCCGACATTCAACTTCACAGCGATCGAGTTGTACGTTTTCCGGATAAAGTAGGACGAAACGATAAGCAGGATCCACACCACAGCAAGAGCCCCAATTATGGACGTGATTGCGCCTATGCTTAATCCGGTAGCTGCACCAGAAGCACCTCGGGCTATGGCTCCCACGCCTACCAGACTCAGGATGTAGGCTGCAATCACAACTCCCACGACTATTATGCCTACAATCGAAATCAAGTAGGCAATTATGGCATTGCGAAAGATGGAAGGATCATTTACAGAGTCACTGATGTATTTGATCGCAATAACTGTAAGAACAAACCCAATTATTGCAAGGATCCAACCGACCGTGGGAATGAAAGATAACAGTACGAGGATAGATCCGATGCCACCATAGGTCTTTGCTTGGGAGATGGTTCCCATAGCTGATTTCGCTTTGGGGACTTGTGCCCTAGTATTTATCTTGATCTTTCCCAAGTTTTCGGATTTTTTTGCATTAATTTCATCGCCATGGTCAAAGAGGTCTGCCTTGATAGAATCGTTCTCAAAATAAGAACTAGATCCACTCACCAGTG
>JASHXQ010000091.1 GCA_030043455.1 Nitrososphaerales archaeon
GCGACAACCTCCCCGTTTTCATGGAGAGCCGTGACAAGGACCGGAAGTAAGACTGGCGCGGGCACGGATGCGATTACTTGTAAGGCAGGCGTAGCAGTGTCGTAGGCCTTGCCGTTAAGAGCGATCGCAATCCCTAATGGCAAGGCCACCGCGACGCAGAGGAAGTAGACGTACCAAACCCTTAGAAAAGAAAAGAACAGGCCGATTAGAACGTTCTTTTCGTCTGAGAAGATGAGAGAAACACCCGGAGGATGTGCGAAGGCTGAGGGGATCGCTAGCAGCGCGCTAAATTCTAGGACGACGAAAATCGCAGCGAGAATTAAGATCGCATACTTCCATCCGCGCTTCACAAGATTGAAGCTTGAAGAGAATCTAGTCACACCGCGGCCATGAGTGTAAAGAAACAGTTTGGAGATGGATCGGTGGTTTACCCAGGAATAAAATCGCATGATCGGATCCTGGTGGACCCCCTGGGGTTCTTCCACGAACTTGTATCTCTCCGACCAGAGCGAGAACTCTCGTAGAAAGACGAATTGCCAGATGACGACTGCTATAATCAGCGCGAGGATCGAATACGCATAGTACACCCACTGACCATTGTTCGCGAAAGTAATAATCGCGACTCCAATGCCGTATTCAACATGCTCATTTTTTGCCCCGAGGGAGAAAATCTCGCTTGATACGAGATAAAAGAGGCCTACCGCCCAAGAAGTCTGAGTATTGTATGCGATTCTGCTGAGAGACGCCGGAATATACAGTGTTGTGATCCGATGCCACGTGCTGGACTGGGAGATTTCTGAAAGATCAATGTAATCCTGTGGAATTGATTTAACCGCTTCGTACACTCCGAATGCGATATTCCAGGACATGCTCGTGAAAATCAGAAAAATGACAGCGATCGAAATCCCGACCTGACCTGGTATGATATTGACCACACCCAGGATGACGATCGGGAAAAAGCCCAGGATGGGAATCGACTGGAAGACGTCTAAAACCGGTATGATGATAGCTTCGGCCCTTTTGTTGCGAGCTGCGGTTATACCGATAGCGAGGCTGAACAGGATGCTCAGAATTAGAGCAACGATCATCCTTGTCCATGAATAGATAATATCTATCGCAATGAGAAGGACGTTGAAATCTGAAGCCGTAGATGTCGAGACCTCTTCAATCTATTTTACTCGCTGATAATCGAATTTGACGGGACGCAGAGTTCGAATTGAGTCGAATGGGAAGAGCTGTCGTCCCACTCCCGTATTGCTGTTTTTCTGCTATTTTACAGGCTCCTTAAAATACGGAATTTACACCTTTCGTAAGAATTCGAAATAATTGATGATAATCTAGGTCGCGGTTTTGGGAGTTGGAACTGGAGCCTGTGGTTGTTTGGCTTCCTCTTCCTGCTTTTGTTTCAAGGAGGCAAGGGCGATAAGAGATTTGATCTTCTTCTGATAGTTTGATGCGCTGGTCGTGCACTTTACCCATTGGGGGTAACTGGGGGCAGCCTCGGCAAAAACCAGTAGAACGTCTACGAGCTTCAGGTATGTACCGATTGCCTCGACATAATTAGTAGCTTTTTCTTCCCCGGTCCCTTTTTGCTCCAGATACTGCACGTAACCTTCCATTTTTTTCAAATCTGCTGGGCTCAAGATAGAAACGTCTAACTAAGGTAATTTTATGATCGTGCGAAAAATCCATTTCAGTCAACAAGGCTAAACCATTTGATCGAAATCTTCGAACGTGTCAAGCTCGAATTCTGATTTCTCTCAAGTGGATTCTTGATGGATAACGACATGTTGGATCAGAGTATTGTCCTAGAGAAAAAAATCAATGAATTAGTTAACTTGAATCGACAAGGGCCTTTTCGCTCATTTTTGGGGAGGGTCGTAAGTGATCCCAAATGGATTCGACAATATCAGCCCAGAATGCAAATTTGAATAACGAAGCATCGAACCAACCCGTTGCATATGATCTCAATTACTCTAATCTGAATCGTGGTACTCAGGCGACCTCGGAATTGCCGAGTTCACAAAACGAGAAGAAAATGGTTTTGAAATGCAAATCCTGTGGGGAGAATTTTGACAGCACTTTTTCGGTCGAGGAATTTTCCCTTCTCCCTGAAGACCAAAACGGATCAGGGACTCTGCACCTCTGTCCGCAATGTGGGAACTTGTCCATATACGAGCTGAAAGACTATCGAGAGCCTAAGTGATAGGATCTTCTAATCAAATGATCATGAAAGGAGTCTTGGTCATAATCTTCTACGAGCCAAACTCGATGATTGACTTGATTTCCTCTTGGCTCTCCGGACTGTAGATCTTTTGGGGATCGTCTGGGCCGGCCTTTCGCGTGATCATGCTCGGAAGAAGGGTCGGCCACTTTCTTCTAATTCGCTCGAGATCCTTTGCACCATCCTGGAAATACGAAATGTTGGCATTGACCGATCCAAAATGCAGTTTATTTCCTAGAACCAGTTCGGTGAAGACTTTGCCGACGTTCTGAGTTTGTTGATCCTCTGGGTAGATTCCGAGATAGCATACAATCCCATTGACTCGGATCAAATCTTGCGCAGAGAAGGCAACTCCCGGGTTTCCGGTCAGTTCAAAGACGAAGTCGTACTGCCCGCTAAGCGAAGATAGCGGCATCTCCTTAGAGTTGATGTATTTTGCACCAGTGCTTTCTACCAGCTGCGCCTTCATGCTATCCTTAGATCTGGTCGCGACTGTATCTACCTCTAGACCCTTGAGACGGAGAACTGCGGTCGCCAGGATGCCCACCGGCCCCGCTCCCAAGACAAGCGCCTTCTGGGGTTCCCAGATCACTCTGGACTTCTGAAGGTTGTAGGTCTGCACAAGCCCCTTTTCCACGATCGTGAGCGGCTCTAGGAGTACTCCCAGCTCTGACAGACTCTCGGGCATTTTCACGATGTAGGTCGAATCCGACTTTGCAAATTCGGCCGCGAAACCATTGCGCCCCTTGATACCATGCTCCGTGTAGTGCCCCGTGTAGCACATGTCCGACTGGTGATGTCTGCAGCTGACGCAATTCTCCGGACAGCTACGACGCACGGTGGGGACAACGAGATCTCCGACCTTCAATCCCCTGACTCCGGGACCAAGTTTCTCGACCCTGGAAAGGGACTCATGCCCTAAAATCAGATAGTCTTGTCCTGTGGGAGCTTCCCCGTAAAATCCTGAAATGATGTCCCGATCTGTTCCGCAAATGCCCACCCGGAGGACTCGCAGTAGTACCTCTCTTCTTTCTGGAATGGGGATCGGTGCATCCCGGAGAAGGAGCGAGTTGGGGGTCTTTGGAATAACTGTGACTGCTTTCACAAGGAATCACTCCGGTAAATTTCTCTTTTCACAAACACGTAAGGTTGTTGTTTTTGTCTAGCAAGAGTATGGTTTTCATACCGACCCTCTCATCCAGTGGGAAAGCAAAGCAGTCAACTGGAGGCGATCGATAATGCCGGTCTCGATTCGAAGATATACAGAGCTCAAACTTGCGATCTCAGATTATCTGCAGAGACGTAATTGGAAGAGGCTCTTCGAGCTTTGCGGCACGAGCGATGACGAGACGGCGAAGACGATCGCCGTGATTCTTACTTTTTACGATCCTAAGAGATTATGGAGCTTCCTAGAATATGTGTCCAAGTTGTCTGTGTCGGAGCGGAGAGAGAAGCGGGATTCGGTCGCAACTTGCTGTTATCTTCTGGGCAAGATGGGACAAACGCGAATTGAAAAAGCCTTGAACTTTCTGCGCCAGTTCTTGCTGGATGACCACATGCTAAGAGGTCCGGTGAGTGCAGCGCTCTCGAACCTCTGGGTGATGAGCACCGCGAAAACTACGAGGCTCGTGTGGAACCGATGGCTACTCAAGAGCGGAGAAAGCGATGACGTTCAAGAAGTTGGTGTAAGGTCGATTCAATACCTAGCCACCCACGCCCCCGAGAAAGTGTCTTCGTTCCTCATGAAAGTGGCCTCTCTTGGGGGCGACCAAAAAGTGGCAGCCCGGGCTGCAAGTGAAATTCTCGACGAAGTGGGGATCTCGTCGGTTGGTAAAGCCGGAGACAAAATAGCCCCCAGACTGAGAAAGAAGGCTCGAAAATAGCCTAACCCGCGAAGAGCTTCATTTTCGCAACGTGATTCATGAAGCAGGGAGGACCCTCTTTGATCCAAAGGAAGGGACGCGTGATGCAAAGTAACCCATCAGCATTGATGTGGAGACATTTTACCTTAGTCCCTTCTGGCACGCCCCTTCTCGATTTGATCTGGCAGTAAGGACAAACTGACCCTTGATACTCTAGAAACACGTGAGCTTCCTCGGAATTGAGACAGGAAACCCACTGGCCAATGTTGTGACCATTGGGGCATTGGGGAAACTCGGCCCGGAGGAGAGTATTGTAAACCCGATCATGGCAAACAGGGCATTCTATCAATTTTGAACAGGTTTGGAATCTCAAATTGAAAGCCTTTGCCCAAGGCGCTAACGAACTTTAGGGGTTACTCGCTAGAAGTCATGGCGTTCGTTCAATGTTTTTCAGAGGAGCATGCGTAAAGAGCGCCTATCGTCATCACTTTTGCGCTTTCAACTAGAAATATACACCAACGCGTCCCTTTCTTCGGGTGTTCAGTGGTATCCATGTCAACCTACCTCGTAGAACATTCTCACGCGGGCGAGACGTGTCCCGCGCAATCGCCGGATAATGCGAAGATGATGGAACAGTTAGTTCTGAGTCCGAAACGGTTAGAGGAGTGTGGAGTGAAAATCGTGGAAGATGCCAAGGTAAGGGGAGAACACAGGCTGCTCATCTTTGTCGAGGCTCCTAGTCGGAAGAATGTGGAAAAATACGCTGAGCCGTTCAACATGGTAGGTCCTACGAAAATCTACGACTTGACTACCTGTGGGGCTTTCTTGGACGAAGTGCTTTCAGGTGCAGCGAAAGGCTGCGTCTAGAACTGGTCGTATTTTCTTTACTTTACCTGTACGCACGTGTCAATTTAAAACTGGCCCTCTAACGAGCGGCAAGTCAAACAAGGCAGTAGGCAGCCTGGAAATTCCATTACAACTTCCTCCTTGCTGGATTTCATTAGCTTTCCCGAACTGAGCGGGATTCATCTCTCGCAAGGTCGCGATCGCCCTTGAGACCGTTCTAGTAGTTCTATTCTTGATCGTTGAATAGTCTAGAATTGAAAGGAGCCGATCGGGCCCCCTATGCTCTAACTCGAGCGCGTGCGTGAGTCTTTCAAGCAATTACCCGTCTTTGGTTCTGGAGTGCTGGGTTGTAGCTTCTCAAGGCCGATCTACTCGAAAGATATCGCCAGCTTACGCTGTCTCCTCATAATTTCAGAAAAAAAAGTCGTAACCGGGATGTTCGCCCGGACGTAAAATCTGTTCCGCCGTTCACAGGTTATTGCGCAGTTCGTCGAAA
>JASHXQ010000092.1 GCA_030043455.1 Nitrososphaerales archaeon
TGGAGATCTTTCGAACTTCCGGAGACGAGACGTGCCTTTGCAGATTTGATCGATGCCGGAAAAGAGTACCGCCTCCGAGTGGAAGTTCCGGGGATTCCCAAAGACAAACTGAACATTTCCGTGACGGCGAGGGGTGCAAAAATCGAGGGAGAAAATGAATCCATCATTGATCAGGAAAAAGAAGGTTACGTCCAAAAAGAGAGAACCTGGTCAAAGGTTCGAAGGGAGCTTTCCTTCCCCGAGGAAGTGATCCCAGACCAAGCAGAGGCGATTGTAAAAGACGGGGTTTTGGAACTAACCGTTCGAAAGAAGACGCCCACTGAAGTAAAAACTCACAAAGTTCAGATAAAGTAGACTAGTGCATTCTGCCCTCGCGCATTCTTTGGTAGGTAAATTCTGTTTCCAAGAATTCTTCTACTATTCGTTCCGCAAGCGAGATATTTTCAACCCCCTCCAGATCGACAGCGAGCTCGGTTTCATTTACTGAACGCAACCAAGCTACAACATGACCCTGAGAAAGATGGTACTTGAGGGCTGCCGGGTCTTCATATTCTAGTCTTCTCATTTCAGAGAGAAGTTCCTTCACATTAGCTGCGCTGCCGATTACCTTGTCATAACACTTGAAGAAAAAAATCGGGGAGGTCCTATAGCTGACCGCCGTCAGCTGAGCCTTGCTCATTTTCCAACTCTCAAACTAAAGAGTGGCGCGTCTGCAAGATAAAAGATCAGATGACGATCTCCAAGATTGGTAATGATGGAGTCCCAGTACTGACTACTAGTTAGCGGGATCGAATCTCCAAAAGGAGATTCTTATTGAAATTCGTTTACCAGCTAGAATTGGCGAAACCGTCAACGAGATCTCTAGCTGTCACGATTCCAGATATTTGATCCGCCCTTTTCAGAGGAAGTCGTTTGATTCTGTAGCTCGTCATGAGCTCAACGGCCTTTCGACCGTCAATGCCATCTTCTGCAGTAATCAGGTGATGGGTTGCGAAATTCTCTACCCTCTCATCCATTCGAAAGTCGAGCGAGAGGACAGATCTCAGGAGATTTCTTTCTGTAAAAATCCCGCGCGAAAATGTCCCTTCGGATACGAGAACACTACCAATTCGCTTCTGATCCATGAGCTGAACAACCGATTCCACCGTAGATCGAGGAGACACTTCATGGACCCGTCGGGAGTAAATGTTGTTGAAGTCGAAAGTTCTGCCAGATCGATAAATCTCCTTTAGAAGATTTGTTACGGTCACAATGCCGATTGGCGTGCGATTCTCGAAGACTACGAGTCTTCCCCTTTTTTCAGTCATGATTTTCGCGGCATCAGTTAAGGTCGCTTCCAGGGGCAGCTCGTTGAATGATCGAGTCATGACTTCCGTGAGGATGGGCTCTTCCAACCTCCTATGGTGGACAAGAACGTTACTCAGAAGGTCGCGCTCCGTGAAGATGCCAATGGGATCATCGTGGTCTTTCACTATCACGCTTCCAATGTTGTAATCCACCATCAACTTGACTGCTCTGCTTACATTCGAATTCGAAGAGCATGTGATGAGATTCTTGCTCATGAAATCGTGGACGGTCGCAGCTTCGGATAACATGGTTTTTTGGCGCGCGACGCTTTCACTTAAGTTTTGGAGACAATTCTCAGTCTTGAGAATCAATCAAGATTCATCTCGAGTCTCCTAATTTACCGGCGAGGGAATCATTTGACGACTAATACATTGCAACTTGCGTGTTCAACGACGGCACTGGAAACGCTCCCCAACAACAATCGCTTGAATCCCCCGAGGCCCCGCGTCCCCACCACAATCAAATCTATTTTCTTGCTCCCTGCCAGCTCAAGGAGCTGCTTCGGAATCGACTGGAATTCTGGGATCGCTTGGGTTTCCAGGTTCGAAAGGTCTTCCTTCCTTGCCAAATCCACGACGCGGCCCAGAAGATTTTCCGAGCGCTGGTCCATCTCGTCGTTGTGCGACTGCACCGAACTCGAGCGCCCCGGGATTCCGGGTCCCAGATCCACTCTATTTCGGGGCGTCACTGTAACAACGAATAGTCTTGCGTCAAATCCCTTGGAAAGAGCTATCGATACTTCCAGCGCCCGTTCGGCATTGTCGGAACCATCGATCCCCACCATGATTCGTTTCGGTGGGAAAGATCCGACTTGAATTTCCTGCATTCCCCTTCCCACTATTAACGGTTTTTCAGGAAACGTTTGCTGCGGCCGGGACAACCATGACCGGAACAATCGAATATTCAACGATGTGTCTTGCGACACTACCCAGAGATCTGAAACGGGCCAGACCGTGCAATCCCTTTAGGCCGACCACGATCATAATTGGCTTTTCTGTGTCAGCAACTTGGAGAATCGCCTCTGCAGGGTGACCCGACGGAGTAGCTGCTCTAACAGGAATTCCTGTGTTCTTTATGATTTCGATGTACTTGTTCGTAATCTTCTCACTTAGATCTCTCAAGTAATCTGAAAATGCATCCGGATACTGTTCTACCTTCTCAAATTCTTGGAGTCCCGAAGGTTCTTCGGGCGGGACTTGGATGACAGTTACAAGCAATATTCCGGTCGAAAATTTCTTCGCGAGCTCGCAGGCGGTCTCCACGACTTTGGAGGAGTGTTTCGAGCCATCCACGGCAACGAGTATCTCATTTTTCATAACATTCAGTTATTATTTCCGGACTTTTAAGGCACGGACACGATTACCAAAATCGAGAATTTCGCAAGTTTGCTTTACCCGATAATAGTTGGCCGATGAAAAAATCAGCTAGGATCGGGGCAATGGCAATAATAATCCGTCTAACACCGCAAACTTCGAGGGATCAAAGGGGATTTCCAATTGAATGTCATTCTTATCTTTGAGAATCATATACTGGATTAAAAATTACTCTCAGCCAAATGAAATTGAATTTGGCTTGTTGGTAAGATGATGAACCAGAAAATAAGTGAAACACCCGAAAAAGCAATGGATCTAGCTAACCAAATCATGGGACTCGACAATGACATCCTCTCGGTCGAGATAGTTGATGAGCCTGGACACTCGATTGGCAGTTGCATCCGGGAAGAATACAAACGGGTGCGTACTGCATCAAGCGATGTCTGGCGGAGCATTAGCTTCCAGCAGGCATTATTCTTCTCCGGAAGACGTGAGGCTAGCAGCGAAGAGGTCGTTGTAATCGACAAAAACGAATATCAGCTTCTGCTCCGGTCTCCTGAACAGGGGATAACAGTAGTGGCTGTCGCCAACGACGTCAACAAATCCGTTGCTGATATTCTGGCCTTAGTCGAAGGGATTCGAAATCTGATTGATCGCATTCCGAAGTAATGCGCACAACCAGTTTTCCTAATTAGCGTCTGGGAGCGATTTCCAGGTCACATGATGCTTACAAATAAGGCAAGGCGTGGAGTAAAGCGGACTCCAACTCCACGATTCATTTTTCAATTTTGCTTCGGTCGATAATCTTTTGCGCGCTTCGTCGCAGTCACATGGGCACAGCGGTGCTCGATTCCTGTTAGATTCGCAAAAATCGCACAAATGAAGCTCTCCCTAATTACTGGGTTTTAGGCATTGAAACAGTCCGATACAATATTTATGCTTCTGATACGATCACCATTGTTGAGATTAAGGCAGAATCAGCTTTAGCAGTGAGAGCGGGGCTGTAGTAAGGAAAATTAGGCGCTAAAGATCTGGAGCAATCTATTTTTCCAAAGATAAAGCAATTAGTCCCTTTAGATGCGTAATGTAGCTTGGTTCTACTCGAAGTATATCGTTCGAAGAAATAATCCCTACCAAAAGCCCGGATTCATCATCGATGATCGGAAGTTTTGAGACCCGTCGCTCGGACATCTTTCTGGCGGCATCTTCTAGGGAGTCATCGGGGGAGCTGGTGACGACCGGTGTCGACATTATCGAAGAAGCCCGCAACTTCTTGGGATCCTGTCCCGTCAACAAAGTGTTCTTGATGATATCACCCTTGGTTACAATTCCGGCAATGTCATCATTTTCCATGACAACCACGCATCCTACTTTGTTTACGATAAGTTGTGTAGCGATATCAAAAACCGAATCTGAGGCATCTGCCGTTACAACCTTTTGTGCCATGTAATCCCGGACCTCAGGATTGACAGACATTGAAAATCACCAAAGTACTCTTTGCGCCGCGCTAAATAAAACTGGTGAAGATTACCAATCTTGATAGCCGATATACCAAGATCTGAGTGTAACCGATTTCATTTCATTGTGAAATCTCTGAAGAATTCTATGGAAGCTGGCGTTGGCCGGCAATCTTTTGGAGAAATCCTGGTTCGACTTTAAGGACTGTTGTTATCCTCAATACGTGGATGTTCGAGCTTAATTCTAAATACTGGAGCATTTGCAGATTTCCATTAAACAGCTCTGAACGATTTGCCAGATAATAGAGATACTATCAGCTCAGTAATGACGAAAAAGGTCCTTACGCTTAGTCCAAGACGGAAAACAATCGATGCCCTGAACGCCATGGTGAAGAATGATATCGGATCGATTCCGGTTATAGAGGACGGTAAGCTCGTTGGGATAATAACTGAAAGAGACATCGTGAAAGAAATTACGAAGAGTTTCGATTACTTGGACAGGAGGCTTTCTGAAACAGCTGCGCGCAATGTCATAACGGTCTCGCCGGAGACCCCACTGTGGGAGGCGTTTGCAACTCTTTTGAGGAATAAGATACGACGATTGCCAGTCATACAGAGGGGAAAGCTGGTGGGAATTGTTACTGAACGGGACCTTTTCAAATGGGTTGTTCGGGTTGCCTTCGAACCCAACATCCCAAAAGATCTATTGAAGTTGATCGAACAAGAATCCTAAACAATTCTGGAGGCTTCCTGAAGAGAATATGGGCTTGTGCCCGATCCCTCCAAGAATATCCAAAGTTCAAGTAGACTAGGATTCCGCTCTTTTATCTTCGAGTAACTGGATTGCCGCGTCTAGACCGTTGACAATCCATTCCATATCTCTTGCAAGATCATAGTCCTTGTTGCTATTGGAAACGTCCCTTTCGGTGGATATGCGGCTGCGCTCCTGCTTGAGATATTTGATTGCGTAGTCAAGTTTGTGCTCGTTAGTTTTAGCCAACTAATTTCACCTCCCAGTTTACAAATAGTGGTGATGGTTTCATCTCAATAATAGTGGCGAAATCGATGCACTAATGTTATCGTAGAGTTCGCTCACACGATCTCTGACATCATTTTTTATCATGGAATCGATTGCCTTCAATCCTGAGCCAGTCAGCACAAAAACAACTCGTTCATCTCGGCCAATCTTACCCTCTTCCCGCATTTCTTTTCCCGCGGCCAGGACCGTAGCAGAGGTGGGCTCCACGAAAATACCTTCCCGGCGAGTGCAGGCGAACAACTCGTCCAGCGTCTCGCCGTCGGCCACGCTCTTCATCATGCCCTTAGATTCTTTCAAGGCTTGTAGAGCTCGAGGAGCATCGTAACTATCCTTCGCTACTATTCCCTCGGCGATTGAATCAGCTGGATGCTCAATCCTAACAGAATGATCTTTTCCGGACTCCCATGCTCTCGTCACAGGATCAGCATCGGTTATCTGAACGCCTATCATTCGAGGGGTGGACCTCGAGATCCCTAGTTGGTACATCTCCTTGAAGCCCTTCCAAATTCCTGCCAGATTGCTTCCGTTTCCCACAGGGACAACCACCCAGTCCGGGATGTACCCCAGCTCTGCAAAGATTTCAAAAGCCGTGGTCTTGTCGCCCTCAGAACGGTAACAATTCAGCGCCGGATTGCAATCGTAAAAGAGAGAGTACACTTTTCTCGATACTGAGAGTTCCTTGTTCGGATCTTTGTTTACCAGTTCCCAGACATCCTCGAAGATTCCATTAACGGTGACGAGCTTTGCTCCAGTATATTCGATCAGCTTGCGTTTTTCGATTGAAGCATCTTCGGGAGTAAAAACGAGGCATGAGAGTCCCGCGTGCGCAGCATAGGCTGCCAAGGAAGCGGCTGCATTGCCGGAGGACACGCAAGTGACTGCCTTTTCTCCCAGCTCGATCGCCCTGCTGGTCACGACTGACGACTCTCGGTCTTTGAAGGAACCGGTGGGGTTCGTGCCTTCATACTTGAGATAGCCGTTTTTGATCCCGAGTTCTTCAGCAAGCCGGTCGGAATAGATTAGGGAGGTCGATCCTTCTTCCATTGTGACAATTTTCTTAGTTGGAAGTAAAGCTTCATAGTGCCACATCGATTCTCCTCTAGACCTGAAGAGATTGCTCAGATCGATTCGATTTTTTACTGCTTCATAATCGTAATGGACTTCGAGGCTTCCATAGATCCATTTGTGTTTTGCCACGCATTCCGGATGGGGACACTGAAGTCGACGTCCTAAATTCCTGTCTTCTGTATCCGGTAGTAGCTCATACTCTCGACCACAATAGATACACTTCAAGCCGCTGTGGACTTGTACTTTCAGCTTTTGGCCTACAGCCTGCAACGCGGTACCTCTTTTCCTCAGATGCAGTTCGGTTTCATTCTATTAATACAGGGAAGACGATTTTCACCATTGAGAATCGCGAGCAAATTATCAGATTTGGGAATCGTGGTCCTGTCTTTAATATTCAGATGGATAATGAATTCCCGAGGGTGAAAAACTACTATGGCACAAACGAAAATTGAGGATAAACCGGTCTCAGAACAAACAAAAGAGAAATCCGGTCTCAAACGTCAGCTGGGTCTGACGAGTCTTGTAGCCCTGGGTGTCGGAGGGATTATTGGATCCGGCGTTTTCGGACTCCCAGCGATTATGGGTTCGGTGGCAGGTCCGTCATTCATTCTTGCAGTAATGCTGGTGGGTCTGGTCGCGACCTTGTTGGCAATCATCTATGCCGAATTGGGTTCTGCTTTTCCGACTAGCGGTGGACCCTATTCAATTCCCAGATTGGCGCTCGGAGACGGAGCGGGGTTCGTTGTGGGATGGGGGTATTTCCTCTACGCGTTTATTGGAACGGCTGCGATCATAGATATCTTTGTGACTTATCTTGGTTTTTACATTCCAGGACTGGCAGTTGGAGCAACCCTGACTCCTTGGGGAATTGGAATTTCCGTTGCCGCTTTGTGGGCGTTTACTGCGATAAACTACTTTGAAGTAAAGTGGGGCGGACTTTTCGGAATAGTAACTACGATCGGCAAGATTTTGCCGCTAGCGATTTTCGCGATCGTTGGAATCACACTGCTAAACCCGAGAAACTTCAGCCCCTTTCTAACCTTTGGCTGGTCCGGAGTTAGTCTCGCGATGGCCTTTGAGTTCTGGGCCTTCACAGGCTTTGAAGGTGTGGTCATTCCCAGCGAGGAAGTGAAGAATCCTTCAAGGAATATCCCGAGAGCGATGCTCATTACCATGGGGGTGGTGATTGCCACCTACGTTGCCATCTCGATCGCCTTTACCGGCCTGATCAACTGGTCCGGTCTAGGAATTACTCCCGGAAACTGGGCTGCCATCGGTAATCTGTCATCTCCGCTTGCTGACGTAAGCCAAGGTGCCGGTCTTGCCATTCTCGCGGCAGTAGTGACGATCGGAGCGATCCTCAGCACAGCTGGCGCCGGGGGTGACTGGGTACTGTTTCAGGCAAGAATTCCTTACGCGATGGCGAAAGATGGATTGTTCTGGAGTCCGATGAAAAGGGTACACAAGAAGTACGGGACTCCATTCCTCGCTCTAATTTTCGCCTCCGCTCTGACGATGGCCATACAGATCTTGATTCCCAACTTCCCTTCAGTGGCTTTACTCGCTTCCATTACCACTTTGATTCCGTATGCTGCGGCTGCTGTCTCTTTGCCAATCTTGCGAAAGACACACCCTACAACACCCAGACCTTTCAGGCTCCCGGCGGGGACATTGTTGGCGGGTGCGGGATTCGTCCTTGCAAGTTTGTTGATCTATTGGGCATCATGGCCCTGGACGTTCGTGGGTGGTATCCTGACCCTGATTGCGTTCCCCATGTTCCTCTTCTTAAAGGGGCACAAACTCGACCTCAAGCGGCACCTCTGGTTACTCGTATACGTTTCAGGTCTCGTGGTCATATCCTTGCTAGGCGACACGAACTTCGTACTCGACAACTTCTTACCTGTAGGCCCACAGGGGATCATCACCTTGCCGTACGACGCAGTAATTGTTTCGGTGTTCGCTCTGGTCATCTTCGTCTGGGCTTACTACTCTAACACCAACAAGAAAGTGCCAGTAGCTGAAGCGAGGGCGATCGAGGCGTGACTCGATCCTTCCTTTCTTTTTCTGACATTAACTCTGCAGAACTTAACCGCATCCTAGCAAGAACGAAAGAGATCAAGGCGAGCATCAAGAGCCGGGAGAAGATCGAGTCTCTTGATAACAAAGTAGTGGGCCTCCTCTTTGAGAAGCCCTCGACTCGGACCAGCGCAGGGTTTGAAGTAGCCACTCTCAGGCTCGGAGGAGTTCCCCTCTACTTTTCGTCGCACGACCTCCAGCTCAGCAGGGGAGAGCCGGTAAAGGATACAGCGAGAGTACTTGGTGCAGATATGGATGGCATAATAGGTCGCGTTTTCGTCCATGACACTCTGACACAGCTAGCGAACTACTCCAAGATTCCGATAATCAACGGGCTGAGTGATTTAGAGCATCCCACCCAGACCCTCTCAGATCTCTTTACCTTATCAGAAGTAAAGGGAAATCTCAGAGGGTTGAAGCTCGCATACATCGGAGACGGGGACAATGTCTGTAATTCTCTCCTCCTCGGAGCCGCGCTCTGTGGAATGAACATGGTGGTGGCTTGTCCGGAAAAGCACCAGCCGAACCCCACGATTTTGGCGCAAGCTAGGAAGTCTGCTTTGGCTACGCGGTCGAAGCTCGACGTGATCACCAGTCCGGAGGATGCTGCCAAGGATTCTGATGTTCTCTATACTGACGTATGGGTGAGCATGGGCGAAGAAGCTGAAACGGAGAAACGCATGAAAGAGTTCCGGGGGTATCAGATAAACTCCGCACTTTTGAAACTGGCTAGACCCGACGCAGCCGTCATGCACTGTCTCCCCGCTCATAGAGGATTAGAAATTACTGATGATGTAATCGAGGGAAAGCAATCCATCGTCTGGCAGCAAGCTGAGAACAAACTCTACGGGGCGGCGGGAGTTTTGGAGTTTTTCCTTGCGGGAACTGATAATTAAGAAAAAAGTGAGTAGCTATTGACGGCTGGAATTAGAGCAGAGTGGGATAGTCTAACACGGGTGGGCATCCATCGTCCCGGTATTGAAATGTTCTTCGGGTTGCTGGCGCCAGATGCTTCACTTTATGAGCGCGTGTTCAATCGGCACGAGGCTCGGAGGGAACATGAAAATCTGGAGTACACTCTTAGGCACGAATTCAAGATCGATGTCTTTCGCATCAAGGAGAAAATCCTCGATCTTGCAGACAGGAGGCCGGAAATCCGTCAGAAACTGATTGAAGTTGGTCTTAACGCCCTAAAATTTGAAGGTAGTGGGAGGGAAGTTCAGGAAGCCAAAAAACAAGTGAAAGAGGGCACCACTGCGTATGATTCCGGACATTTCTTCAACCTGATGTTGCTACATCCGCTAATGGACCTAGAAAAGAGCGGGCGAGGAACAAGAGCCGTACATCTGGGAGTCACTGAGAACGATCCGCTGGCTAATCTGTATTTCATGAGGGACCAGCAGGCAATCACCGACAAGGGGATATTTCTGTCCCGGATGTCGAAGCCTCAGAGATCGGGCGAACCTTATCTGACTAGATTCATCTGGGAGTCCCTAGGTGAAAAAATTGTACATGAAGTGACGGAGCCTGGAACTTTCGAAGGTGGCGACTTTATCCCAATGAAGAGTTTTGCCCTGGTTGGATTGGGAGATCGAACCAACCACGGCGGTGTAGATCAAATGCTCCAGTTTGGGGTAAATTTCGACGAGATCGGCGTGGTCCACCAGCCGAATCATCCGCTGATCCCGGGGGACGAAAGAGATCCGATGATTGACATGCATGTCGATACATACTTCAACGTTGCCAGCAGTGGGGTGGTGGTGGGTGCAGAACTTCTCCTTCAACAGGCTAAAGTGGAAATCTATTATCGCGCGGGACAGGGTGAATACAAGAAATCGACAGAAGAAACCACTTTGCACGATTACATAAAAAAGAAGGGATTCGATATCATCAACCTGACGACTTTAGAGCAATTGTGTTATGCATCGAATTTCTTGTGTGTCAAAGATGGAAGGATACTTGCAATCGAGGTAGAGCGGGAGATAAAAAATGTCCTTGAAAACTTGAAAGCAAAAGCGGAAGAAAGTCCACATAGGTACAGTAAACTCTTCGAACAGGCGACAAGGGATTACCAGCACCTCAGGGATACAGGTGGGTTCTTCCCACACAAGAAGGAAATCTATCAACATGGTATAGATGCCTATGGGATCACCATGACTAACTTGACCGGCGGATATGGTGGCGCTCATTGCATGACGGCCACTCTTGAGAGAAACTAGCTCCATCTGCCCTAATTCAAAGAGGAGTACTTTCTGAAGATCCTAGTCGCATTGGGAGGTAATGCGATCTTAAAGCACGGTGAGAGAGGTACAGCAGAGGATCAGCTGGAGAATGTAAGAATCACCTCAAGGCATCTTGCAAAATTAATCTTAGCAGGATATCATTTTGCAATCACTCATGGAAATGGTCCACAGGTGGGCGATATCCTGCTGAGAAATGAGCTGGCGAAGGATTCTCTCCCGGTGATGCCGCTCGATATCTGCGGTGCAGAGAGTCAGGGAATGATTGGGTACATGCTCCAGCAATCATTGACCAACGAGTTGAATGAGATTGGCGCAAATAGACCGGTGGCGACAATTCTAACCCAATCAATCGTAGATCAAAATGATCCGGCGTTCATCAACCCCTCGAAACCCATTGGTCCGTTTTACACAGCGATGGAGGCATCGCAGCTGAGGAACGAAAAAAATTGGAAAATTATCAACGACAGTGGTCGGGGATATAGACGAGTAGTTCCCTCGCCCAGACCAATTGCGATCCCTGAATTTCCGATCATTAAGGAGATGTTTGATTTGAATTTCATTGTAATCCAGTGCGGAGGAGGGGGAATTCCGGTGGTGCGAAAACCGCGTGGTGAACTTGTCGGTGTGGAAGCGGTGATCGATAAAGACCTCTGTGCGTCGCTCCTTGCTACTCTTCTGGATGTCGATACCCTCCTCATCCTAACGGATGTCGATAATGTCAGTCTGAACTACGGGACTCCTGGCCAGAAACCAGTGGACAGGTTGACCACTGCGGAGTGCAAACAATACTTGGCAGACGGTCAGTTTCCGGCAGGGAGCATGGGACCAAAGATCGAGGCCGCGATGAACTTTGCAAATTCGGGAGAAAATAAGACCGCCATAATAACCTCGCTTGAACTTGCAGAAGCTTCTTTGGATGGCCGGGCGGGTACGATAATTTCCCATTCTTGATAATTCGAAATCAAGAAGACAAAATTCAACGATTGCTCCAAAAAATCCCCGAATCAGTTCGGGTTTTATTCAGCTCAGTCTCAGAATTGGTGATCGTCTCCCTGTCTTAAGTATCCAGGCTTCGTTCATGAGTCATAAGTGAAAAAGAAATGGCAAACATGTATCAGCAAACGAAACAAGTAACAATCTCAACAAGTAAATGGTCAAGTAGATTCATCTGGGCAGCGGTGGCTCAAGGATTAGTTGCAGCCATCGTCACTTTGCTCATCACAGAGCCGCAATCCTATCTGGGCATCAACTCCTACTTCAGTCCTGCGAGGGTCATCGCTTCAGGCGGTGGCGGTACCTGGATGTTCACAGGTTACATCCTCTACCTCGTCGTGGGAGTAGTCGGAGTGGCGGTCACGGCCATGTTCTACTTCTACATTGAGGGTCTTATGGGCAAGACCTACCATGGTTTCAGTAATCTACTAGCCTGGGGTCACTACCTCTTCATGAACATCGGCGTTGCAGTCTCGATGCTCCTCATGACCTATGGTGGATACATCGCTGGCTACGACGCAACTCCAGTGTCTGCGGGTGGTCTCGGATACACTGATCTGCAAATACACGTCACTGACCTCGGCCGGCTGGAAGTCTGGATTGGTGGCTTTGTCGTGATAGCTGTCATTGGGGCAATCCTGGGCGGACTAGGATACGTGCTGAGATCCAGCCAGAAGTGAGAGCTGTAAGGTGGAATAGGGGAAAGTCCCCCTCCAACTTTTTTGAAAGTTTTCTTGAAAACAACATAGGGTGATTTGGTGAAAATGAGATCGAGCTATGCAACTGTAAAGATTCCGATCGAGCTCGCGAATAATCTTGACGCCCTCGCATCAGATCTGGGTTATAGAAGCCGCGCCGAGATAGTGAACGACGCCATTCGGCGGTTCATAGACGAACGCAAGAGGCTGGATATCGTCCCGGGGCCGGAGAAGAAGAACTTGGGTGCCCCTCTGGCTCCGATGATCAGACGCGAAACAACTCGTCCAACATAAGAGGTTCTGACGAGCGGGTATGTGATCTAAACGGGCTTCCACGAAATCACGGATAAGTCGCGGGCTAGACATCCGGGTCGTCAAAGATAGACGCAAGCGCGGAGCTTCTTGATCCTCGTTTACCTGAGGTAAGCTGAGACGTCGGCGTAGGCGCACCCTAATCAATTCAAGGTAGGCCAAGATGATTCAATATATTATCTCTGTAAAGAATCTCGTAATTGTATACGAAGACGGGACGCGCGCTGTCGATGATATTTCTTTCAATGTAAAGGATGGCGAGTTCTTTGGGTTCCTAGGCCCTAATGGAGCCGGAAAAAGTACCGTCATAAAGGCTCTTACTACGCTGCTCAGAAAGACTGCGGGGCAAGTCACAATTGCGGGGTACGACATTGACGAGTCCCCTAACGAGATCCGAAAGTCGATCGGAGTTCTCATGCAGGAGACGAGCGTTGATGTTGACCTGACGGGCTGGGAGAACCTTCGTCTCCAGGGCCGCCTACAACAGCTTCATGGCAAAGTACTTACCGATAGAATCGAAGAATTACTGAAACTGGTACAACTGCAGGAGGTCGCGAACAAGCCAGCCGGACGCTATTCCGGCGGAATGAGAAAGAGACTTGATCTTGCTTCCGCCCTAATACACAATCCGATGCTCCTCTTCCTCGACGAGCCGACCACGGGGCTCGACGCGCAATCTCGGACAGCCATCTGGGAATACCTTGAGGACTTGAACAGGAACGAGGGAAAAACGATTTTTCTGACGACCCAGTACCTCGAGGAGGCCGACCGGCTCTGCCGACAGCTTTCGATAATAGACTATGGTAGATTGATTGCAAACGGTAGCCCTTCAGAACTCAAGGCGGCGATGGGTGGCGATACAATAGCATTGGTTCTCGATCCTTCCATCAGAGCGAAGACAAAGGAGATCCTCAAGACGGTCAAGGGAATCTCGGAAATTCTGGACTCTGATGACGGAGTCACGGTCTATGCTAAGAACGGTGACGAAAGAGCTGTCGACGTAATCACCACGCTTGACAGGAACGGTATCCAACCAACGTCTCTCAGTATTTCTTCTCCAACGCTGGATGACGTGTTCCTGAAGGAGACCGGTCGCAGGATACGGTCTGAGGATCTGAAGAGAAAGGAGACTGAACCTTTCCTGATGTGAGGAGCTGAAATTGACACTACTCTACGACACAGAATCCCTCTTCCAGAGGGGCCTCACAAAGATGGGCAGGAATCCAACCCTGTTCATTACATACCTGGTGGAGCCGCTTGCCTTTCTTGTAATTTTTTCTCAGATGTTCACAAAATTGTCCCTGTTTTTGCCAAGTCACACAGGGTACATCGCTTATCTTACACCCGGAATTCTGATCTTTTGTGCCCTAATAACTTCCCCACAGAGTGGTGTTTCGATTGTGAACGATATCAACTCGGGATTCCTCTCGAAGACCCTGCTGACCCAGTCTTCAAGGTTAGCAATCCTGCTGGGGCGGTTGCTTACAGATGTGTCGCTTGTAATGGCAGAGACAGTCATCACAATTATCGCGGCAATCCTGATGGGGGTGACCATCTCATCCGGGTTGCCAGGGGTGATACTAATTTTAGTGACTGTTACATTTTTCGAAATGGCCTTCTCGGGTATTTTCCTTGCGATTGGCATCGCCACAAAAAAGACTGAAACACTATCAGCAGTATCCGGTTTCCTCTACCTGCCATTGATCTTCCTAAGCACAGCGATGTTCCCCTCCTCTTTCCTCCCTGGATGGGCGCAGACCGTTTCCAATTACAATCCCGTCACGTACATCTCGAACGTAACGCGGGAGCTTGTCTCGGGTGGACTGAATCTCAGCACTCTAGTCGAGGGGTATGTCTTGACCGCAATCATAGCTTTAGTCACATTCGGGGTAACTCTCTACCAATTCAGAAAAGTGGTTAGCTAACCAAAGCCGTGAGATCTCGAAATGATCTCAATAAATCGATTAATGTGAACAACGACAACTGCCTCAGTTCACATATTGGAGGACAATGGGCAAATTCGGGGGTCCTGGGTTTTCCCAAGATCACTCGAATTCGGTAGGACGGATTCCGGAGGCGCTAGGAAACGCGCGTCTATACTTGACTTAGATCCTATCGATGGTTATCTTACTGAAACTTTCGAGTCAATGTTCTGCGGGAGCGAGAAGGTCCCCCCGCGAGTGAAATGTAGGAGCGCCCCAAGGATTTGGTGACTCCTAAATTCGAACCTACCCCTGTCAGCTCTATTGTGTGACGATTACTGTACCGTTCATCCAGGGGTGAATTTGACAGTGGTACTGATAAGTGCCCGGGGTGTCAAAAGTCTCCACGAAGATCTGTCCCGGTTGTAACAGTCCGGAATCGAACGATCCATCAATGGCGGACACTGTATGGGTTACCTGGTCGTTGTTAGTCCATGTGACGGTGTTATTGACTCCGATTACTACATGAATCACATCAGGAGAATAGCCGGGAGAAGACTCATTTGTTCCGGCATTGGGCACGATTGAGACCTGAACGCCAGAGTTGGATGCGGTCAACGTCGAAAGGGACAAAGCCGAAGTGTTGGTCGAAGTATTGGCTGTGGTAGTATTGGTCACAAGCGTGTAGGTCGATGTAGCTGTCCTGTCGTTGGTTGTCACGGTGCCGTTCGCAGGTTCGACAATCAGAATACCGATCATTCCCGCATCCGCGTGTTCTACCACATGGCAATGGAACAGAAAGATCCCTGGTTGCGTCAGGGTCACTAAAACGGAATCCGCTGTTCCGGGCTCAAGGCCAAGAACTGCATCCGGCACCGGCTGGCCCGGATTGGCAAACTCTGAGATAATCTCCGCGTCGTGAAGATGGAAGGAATGTACCAGCTCGCCCACGTCGATGACGTCGAACCGGATGGTTTCGCCAACTTTCGCTTCAAAAGTCAAAAGAGTCTTGTTGATAGTCGCTGCAACTCCGGAAAAGCCCTGAGCCGCGTAGAGATTCATCAACGCACCCTCTCCACCGGGGAATCCTATGCCATCCATGATATAGGGCGCCGCGCCCGTGCCGGTTACCTGGGGGCCAAGCTCACCCATGGTGACGACAAAATCGTCAGCAATTTTAGGCATGTGGTAAGGATCATCGACGATAATTAGTCCATAAAGTCCCTGGGCGATGTGATAGCTCGTCGGATATTTGTCTGAGGAATGGCAGTGATAGTAGAAGAGACCAGCATAGGTGGCGTTGAAATAGTAGGTATAGTTCTGCCCCGGAGCGATCATGGAGCCTACCCCTATCCCTGCGATAACGTTAGCCTGACTTCCATCGTAACTGAAATTGTAATTCACCAAGTGGGTATGGAAAGAATGGATCAAATCTAGGTGATTGATAACAGTCACGACGATAGTATCTCCCACAAAGGCATACAAGGTCGGGCCAGGAACAGTGCCGTTGTAAGTCCAAGCGTGCCATACCGCATCCGGTCCTTCTTGGATATTAGCTCCCTCTATAATCAGGGTGTAATGTCTCGTAACAGGAAAGTATGGTGATACGCTATTTGTAATGCTTGATACCACCTGAGGATTTGAAACCAGTACGCCACCTATGAACGCGAAAATTGCTAACGCTACTACAGGATAAACCCAAATTGGCTTTGTAGAACTCGTATTCCTAACACTTTGGCTCGATTTTTCCTCCTTCGATATTTAATTCCCAAAGACGATTCTCAGAGTTGATAGCCAGCTGTCTGAATATATAGGATCCGAAATCCCATAGGCTCCTCTGTTAGGGCAAACTCATGTGTGACCCTCTATTATTTTGAGTGATATGGTTTGAAAAAAATTATACTGGTCATAATTGTTTCTGTTGTAATAGTCTTGCTATTAGTGAGTGGAATTTTTTATCAAACGCTCCTAACCAAGTCAGCGAAGACAAATTCAACATCCATTCAAAAATCCAGTGATTCAAACATCAGTACTGTTTCAAGCCAGTATGTGAAAGAATATGAGTTGCCCAATGGACTCCCCAACGCTATCGCCGTCGACTCCTCTGGGAATGTCTGGATGGTGCTTCAGAACAGCTCTTCCTTGGGGGTGTTCTATTCAAACAATGGAACTGCACGCGTTTTTCCCATTCCGGGGTTGAAGGGGAAATCTCCCCTAACATCTTGGGGGATTGCTGTCGATAATTCCCGAGGAATCGTGTGGTTCGCTGAGGAGATGAGTAATGCTATCTGGGCTTTCAACATTAACAATCAAGTGTTTACCGAGTACCCGATAACGACTCCTGACTCCAACCCTTACCAGGTAGCGCTTGATCCTTCCGGAAACGTTTGGTTTACTGAATTCAGTGGGAACAAGATTGGAGAGGTCCTCGTGAATGGATCGATGAGAGAATTCCAGATCCCCATAGCTTCATCAAATCCCACGGGATTGGCGATCGATCCCAAGACCGGCCGAGTCTGGTTCAATCTGCTCGACACGAGCGGAATAAGTGACGAATTCTATGTTGGATCCTTCTACAACGGTTCCTTCACGTTCAACGACATCACTAGTCTTGTCGACACTCCGGTAGGGATCGCTATTGATTCTTCGGGGAACTTGTGGTTGACCCAGCACGGTGCAAGTCTCGTTTCCGAATTCAATCCGGTGACTCACTATTTTAGGACCATTTCGACTTCGATTCCGCCTCCAGGGGCGTCTTACCCCTACTTCGTTTACGTCAACAACAGCACTGGCAAAATTTGGTTCAACGAACACTACGGCAATACGATCTCTGTTTTCGATCCGACCTCGAACACACTTGTGGAGTACGAAATCCCTTCGAGGAATCCCGGTGACGGCAACATCAGCGGGGCTTTGACGATGACTCTCGCCTCAGATGGAACTCCTTGGTTTACCGAGCTCTACACTGGAAAAATTGGTATGGTAAACTATGAGGCCCCATTGAATGTCTTCATGAATGTGTCCACCGACAGCATCGTACTTCAAAATGGCTCGTTGGCTTCGGTCGAACTCTCGATACAGGGATTAAGCAATGAGACAACTTATCTCAGTGCCTCGGTAGGAAATTTCACTGGAAACTTCCTTTTCAACTTCACCGAATATTCAGGACAAGGGAACTATTCCACAGATCTGACAATTCAAAACGGAGGATCTCCTCCAGGAGTTTATTTCGCAACGATTAGCGCAGAATCCAACAATGTAATTTTCTCTCGCATAATCGAAATCCGGTGCCTCGGATAGCTACTCGAAGCTTCCCTGCAACCCTTCCTTTTCGGAAACTTTGGCACTCGTCACTCTTGAAGATTTTCGAAAATACCAAATTGTTCTGTGAACTCTTTGAAGATCTGCCGCTTCTTCATCTGATGTTTCTCTTCCGTCGCGAGAAGGTTAGCCAGTGTGCGAAGAGCATCCAGAATATGTGGTCCCTTGTTCAGCATAACACACTCTCCCCGTATCCCCATGGCTGCGTCGTTGATCTCGGCCCGCGTCGGGAGACCACTTTTCGCGAGTGTTTCCAAGATCTGAGTAGCTATGATAACAGGCACGTGTGCTGCTTCGCACATGCACAGAATGTCTTCCTGAACGAACGCCAGATTTTCGAAGCCTACTTCAACCGCTAGATCGCCACGAGCAATCAATACTCCAAAGTTTGGCAATTGAAGACCGGAAAGAAGAATCTCGCCTAACCGATGCACGGCCTCTCTGGTCTCTATTTTTGCTATAATTCCAAAATCCTGATGCCCTAATTTTGTCAGGGCATCATGTAGGGCTTGTAAATCTCTGGCTCGATGGACAAAAGATAATCCCACAGCAGTAGCGTGATCAGTAACAAAACTCAAGTTTTTTTCGTCTTCAGAGGTCAGAGCCGGGATATTGATGGCAGAATCAGGAAAATTCAATCCCTTCTCCGATTTTATCAACACCGAACCTTCGGTGGGGGATAAGATCTCGAGCTCTAGAAATTCGTTTTCGATCGCCAGAACCGTCGCTCCGATCTTTCCATCGTCGATGTAAACTCTATCCCCTTTCTTGACAAAATTCAAGCTTTCAGGTAACGTACAACTTATACCTGCAGGCGAACTCTCCGACGCAGGCATACCAAGCCTTAACGAATCACGGTAGAGTCGGATCTTGTCGCTAGTCTTGACCCTGATTTCGACCGGCTGCGGTTTGACCTTACCCACAATGAATTTGTCGCCATGTTCAGATTCTATTTCGATACCTTCGTTCAAGTAAGCAGTTCGCGCAAGGCCGATCCTAACTTTGGAGGGAGTAAGCTTCTGCAATACAACCAGTACTCGTTGCTTTCCTCTAGCATCTTTGAACTGGAGTCTTTCGCCCACTACCAAGTTCGACAAGTTGGGCTTGTCTTTCAACGACAAGGTGAAACTCGGAATCGTCGCCGTTAGATTGAGAGTTTCACTCAAAGTCGCGTCGACATCGAGCAATCCTTCGAGCAATCTCATGGTCTTTCCCGCGTAATCTTTGGGTACAGATAATTTGAGAGGTCTCGCTTCCAGGGCAAGCGGTCCAGTGCGAATTTTGGGTCCCGCAAGATCCATCAAAATCCTACACGTTCGGCCGACTTTCTTCCCCCGCTCTGCCAGTCTTTCTTCAGCAGCCCTTATCGCATCGATGAGCATCAACCACTCTCTTTCGGAATCATGAGCGCAGTTGATTCTGGCGATGTCCATTCCACTGATCAAGAGCTGCTCCAAAAGCTCGGGCTGGTAAATGTACGCAGAGTCCAGGGTGACCATGATCCTTGTTTTACGTCCCTCACGCGGTCGTCCCAGTAATTGCTTGCTCCTGTCTTCAAGAATGGAATTGGCAAGCACAAACGTCGGTTTCTGAAGAAAGGTAGCTCGGTTTGCCGGTTCCCCGAGGTGAGCCAAGACCCTTTCGATGCTGAGCAGCACATCTCCCTCGAGCCTTCCCAAAGAGGATAAACCAAGATCGGATAGAGCCATCTGTAAACCGGAGAGGTCCTTTTCTCTTAGGGCGAGATACGAAAGAAGATTATCTCTGCTGTAAATATTGCTTGAATTCGTTATCGCAAATTCGGAACTTGCTCTCTCCGATTTCTCTATAATGTCAGAATATATCTCGAAGAGAGCCTTCCCGGCATCAATACTCGTCTGATTTTTCAGGCTCGTAACGATACTTGGATTCTCGCTCATTCCCTAGTTATCCCCGAAGATAAAGTGTATACGTCAATTATCCCTTCGAGGAATAAAAGATAATTTCTAATTATCAGCCTTGAAGATCAGATGTCTTCTATACGGAACAGTCTCGAATTGAAAAGCGAACTAACCCAACTTAGTAATTACTCATCCAATTATTGAAAATTCGATACAGAGAATATCTAGCCAGAACTTTTCAAAATCGCGATCTTTTCCAAGCTGGTGGCCATTCTATCCGTAGAATCCATGTTGTATTTTAGGGCAATCGCAGTTACTGGAGGAAACACGAAATTTGCGACGTAGTACGCTATGGGCGAATTCGCTAACAACGTAGCTGCCGGCGCAACAAGTGAAATCAATACTGGAAGGGAGAGACAGCACGCCGCCCCTCCGATCACACCCAAAGCAGGGAGGATCACAAAGGCACGCGATTTTTGTGTGGCGTTACAAGCGTTGCCTAGTTCCGATATGCGCATCACATTTGATGTGACGAGGATTGCAATGAACAGCGCAAGTGAAATACTGTACAGGGTGAGTCCTAGATTGTAAAACGGCGGCAAGATCAGCGAGATACTTGGGTTGAAACCAAAACCTGCGACTACGTTGGGCAAAGAAAGTGGATAGAACAGAGTTGATGCAAAATAATAGGAAAAACTGTTTGTATTGGCAGGAATCCTGTAGACATAGCCCAAGACAACTTCCAAAAGTAATCCATAGAGAATTAGATGCACACTGGTATAGGAGATGAATGTAATGAGCCCGCGCTTTGTTCTCACGTATTTTGTAAACAGGTTTAGAGCGCGTCTCAGTGGGAAGCTCAGTACAAGTAAAACAACGACCGTCCAGAGCATTATAGAAGCTGCGGCCTCAAAATAGTTGAAAGGAGACGAAACCGGGGCGTAATAGGCGTACGTGGCAAGTGCAAAACTAACTGCCACTAGCAGAGGAGACGCGAAGAGAAGATAGTACGCCTTCTTCAACTCAGAATCGGTTTAACGCTCTCGAGGTTTTTATTTTTGCTTTTTTTGAGGAGCGATTAGCCTCGCTACATCAGAAGACTAAGATCCATCTTTCTCGGTCAGGAGCCAACGATGATGTAGCCTTGCATGTAACCTGTCAACCCCATACCAGGCCCGCAGGGTGAATCACAGATGTATTCGTAAATCCCCGGTTTTGAAAACGTCAGAGAGAAGATCACGGCGGTGGTTGGGGGGATGGGGATATTCACGTTTAGATCCGGGATGCTGAACGTGTGGCCGATCGGCATGGCCGAAATGGACTGCCCCTGACTGTACGAACTGGCGACTTGGCCGCTGGCGGTATCGTTGTATGCAGTAAACGGCGTGGATACTGCCGCCGAGTAATTCTGGTTGAGCGCGTTGTCCCATGAAGTCACGACGAACTTGACAGTTGTTCCCGCGGTTACCGTGATGTTGTTATCATTCGGCCCGGGCGATGTCGAGTTCGTCGCAGGTGTCGGAACAACCGTATTCTCAATGTTAGATGGGAGGACAAAGGCGTCATAGGTGGCCCCTCCATAATCCGGGACAACATCGACGTTTACTACCTGAGTAGAAGAGGAAGAGCTACTCGCCGCTGAGGTAGGTTTTGCAAGGGTCGAAACATAGAAACCGAGCAATCCACTCACTACGATAGCAGCTACGACCAACACTGCAATTACCCAGTTCTGAGCAGGCTTTGATTCCAAGTTTTGTAACTACACCAACTCTACGAGATTCCTTGCTTGGTATCACGGGGAAATTTTTACCAGACGATTTAAACCCCATGTACGATTATCGAGCTTGGGAATAAGCGGGTTGTACGTTTCCAACTATTCAACTCCCGTTCTGTTTGTTGCCGGTTACCAAACCGGAGAATCAACTTCTAACTTAAAAAGACTGACATTATGGTTCAACCACCGTTTCTAGCGAAAGTTTCTTCGATCGGTTATGTCATCTTCCCCTGACAAGCCAAAAGATAATCAGAAGCCGGAAGAGAACTCTGACGAGTCCCGGAGAAATTTGCTCAAGATAGGATTAGGCGCTAGCGTTTTTCTCCTCCTTGGAGGAATTGGGGCGGTCGCTAAATCACTCATCAGTCCGGGGGCTGAGCCGTCTGGTACTACTTCTGTGAGTCAGACGACGGGAAGCAGCTCGCAAACCGGGTCTCTGCCTCCTCCTGCAACTCCTGGATTTCCCGTGATACTCGTTGCAAACATTACCAACATCGAACAGGATACTGTTTTGAACTTCAATTATCCCCTGCAAGAGACTCCGAACATTCTCGTCAAACTGGGGCAAACTGCCGCGGGTGGCGTGGGACCAGATAGTGATATCGTCGCGTTCAGCCAGATTTGCCAGCACTTGGGCTGCATCTATGGATTCGTCGCCCCCGGTTCCTCACCCATCTGCAACAGCTCCTACACGGCTTCTGGCCCCGTCGGCTATTGTTGCTGTCACGGTAGCATCTACGACTTGCTGAACGCCGCCAAGGTCATAGGTGGTCCGGCTCCAAGGCCGGTACCCCAAGTTATCCTCGACTTCGATCCTACAACAGGGAACATCTACGCGACCGGGATGAATCCCCCGACGATTTTCGGATACGACACCGGTTCAAGCAACATAGCAAACGACCTCCAAGGCGGGACGTTGGTGAGCTAGGTTCTCTTGACTGCGACCAACGTTGAAGAAAAAAGGCAGGACGTGGATAAGAGGACCCCAGAAACCGAAGAGAAATTAGCGAAACGACCGACAACGGCCATTGAAAAAATTGCCTCCTGGTTTGATACAAGATTCGGCCTCTCGTATCCCTTCCTGAGGGATGCCCCTGTTTATTCAATAAATCCGTTTTACTGGCTGGGAGCGCTAACCGTTGTAGCCTTTGTCATCCAAGGGATCACGGGCATAATGATGATGCTCTATTACGTGCCGAGTCCCACACAGGCCTACTCATCCACGCTTTTCATTTTTCAGAGCGTCAGCTACGGGCGTTTTCTGGAAACGGTTCACCTCTACACTGCGTACGCCATGATATTGCTCGCCTTCATGCACATGATGCGCGGCTATTTTGTCTCGGTGTACAAGAAACCCAGGGAGGCTATGTGGATAGTCGGGATGGTAATGGGCTTTGTCACACTGGGCTTCGGCTTCACGGGCTATTTGCTTCCCTGGACGGTCGTGTCAAAGTCTGCGACAGATGTCGGAGTGGGAATGATTAGCGCCTTACCCCAACCCCTCTCTTCGTTCCTGGATTTTCTGATAGTTGGCGCGAACGGAGATGCAGGTGTTTTGCTCCGCTTCTATGATCTGCACGTCGTCGTTCTGCCAGCAGTCCTGTTGCTCCTTCTCGTGGTCAAGATGTACATGCTGGAAGCCCATGGCATATCCGAGCCAGCAGGTGGAATTGAAAGCGTTCCAGAGAGCAAGAGGAAATTAATTCCAATTTTTCCCGATGTTACGTTTTACCTTGTCGAACTCGCTGCTTTCTTCGGAGCTGTTATGCTTTTGATCTCCGCACTGTTCCCACTGAATCTTCCGCCGATGTACACCCCGGCGCTTGCAGCGCAATACACGTCTCAGCCTGACTGGTACTTCCTCTGGATTTACCAAATCTTGAAGATGCAGATCTTCGAGACCGCCGGTCTTCCCGTAGCCCTTTCGATAATTACGCTGATCTTCATAGTTCTCGTTCTCCTCCCATTCATTGACAGGAGTGAGGTGAGGAGCATCAGCAAGAGGATGAAATTCGTAACTCTGGGCGCAATCTTCGTAGCCGAGGTTGTCACTCTTTCAGTCTGGGGAGAATTGAGTCCGGGACAAATAATCCCCAATGAAGAGGGAGTCATAATCCTTGGCGGGATAGCACTTCTCGTCACCCTGGGATCTGTCGTGCTGTACAAGATACTCGGAAGAACTTCCGCTATAGGTATTCGAAAAGCTTCGCCCATTATTCAGCAAAAGGTGTCAGGATCCGAGCCCCTGACAAGATCAGCTTCCCTATGGACAGCAGGCTCGTTCGCTGTTCTGCTCGGGACCGGAACCTTCGCGATCGGCGGCTCGATCAATGCGATGGTAACGCTTGTGCTTGCCGGCGCGAGCCAACCACTTTTGGTTTCCCTGATTTTGTCACTTGGACTTCTTTCAATTTCTGTAATTGGGATAATCTATCTCATCTACAGGCTTGAACTGAACTCGGGATTTCTCAAGCGGCGTGTTAAACTGCTTGAGATCGGATGGAGAGGTGACGAGCACCAGTGAAAGCCAAATTTGCGACCTGGATCGTAGGGCTGCTGGTGCTCATCGAGCTCTTTTCAGTGTTCATCCTCTGGACGATAAACGCCGTGAGTAAAAGTGGCGAGGGGGAGTTTGCCATTTTTTTGGCGATCGATCTTGTTTCGCTCGCAATGATCTCCAACATTTACCGAAACTACAAGGAGGGAGGAAAGCTTAGCGCGGGCTTTGTAATAACGGGCTTCGGTTTGATTTTGGTTTTCGCGCTTGCGAGTTTGGCTCTATTTTGAGCCTATGGTATAGTCCAAATCGCCTTATGATATTCATTGTCGTGTTGCCCGGCGTCGGTACAACGGACAAGACAGGCATCCCCTCATTGCTTCCATTTCCTTGATGCTCTGGTATTCTATAACTTGTGATACATCCTCGCCTAATTCTTTGCCCAATTCACGAAGTACTTGATCGTAAGTCTCCCATATTAATTCGGCCGACTCTATAGGTCGGCTTCCAATCGCCAATTTTTCTATGTAACGATTAATCAGGAGCTCTCCCTGCTCTTCCAAGAAAATTCGAAGGATAGCTTCTTCCAGACAAATGGGAAAACCATGTCTTTTGCAGTCTTTGATTCGTTGAATGGTTGTCTCATCGAGAGTTTGCATGTCGATCTCCTTTCCAATTAGTATAGTATGCCATTCACAAACTAATAGAATGGCTCCCGAACATATCCGCAGATTTCCGGGTACATATTCTGGATACGATCAAAAAGCCGGTTAGCCTGTCGAGATCAAAAAACGACTAACTGAAGGATTTAATCCGGATGAAAGGAAACCCGTTTCAAGCGTGAAACGGGCCATTGCTCATCTAGATCGTAAGAAGAGGCTTGATTTTTTCCTGCGAGGGATTCTCACGTGATGTCTCGGGCATTGAACTTCCTAAGCCAGGAGAGAGACCACTATTTCTGTCCGCCTGGGCGTTGTTCAGAATGA
>JASHXQ010000093.1 GCA_030043455.1 Nitrososphaerales archaeon
CGTTCCACTTGGCAATCGAGATGCCGTTTTTCCTCGTGGAAGAAAGTGGAACCATCAGAAATGAGATACTCCATATCACGGAGCTGCGGGCGGTCTACGGTGGGATAGTAGAGTTCAGTGACCGTACCCCTCCACACCGTGTACCAGATCTTGCTATCTGCAGAGTACGATGTCCCGACGCCATCTTTGTTGCCTCGGGTCCACTTTGGCGGAATTCCGGGCGCACCAAAGGCGTTGTTATTACCTCTGAAACTAGTCAGTGGAACTACAGCTCCGAAAATGTCAGTCAATCAATCTTCCAAAGTGGAATTATGAGTTTCCCAAATTTTGTGTCGCAGGATCTGAATCGCTGTTCCTGATCGAATTGCGTTAGAAAACAACTTTAATTGATCATCTGTACTCAAAATCAGCTTCGACTAAGAGGGCAGGCATTTCTCTTGAAAATCTCTCAGATCGATATATACCAACTGGGCGAGCAGGCAGCGGGTGGCGCCACGTGGGCGGGCAACTCCATCCTCGTAAGACTGACGACATCGAACGGCGAAGTGGGGTATGGTGAAGCTGTCCCCACACTTAGGGTGCAGCCGGTAATTCAATCCCTTCACGAAGTAGCGCGTATCTATCAGGGAAAAAATCCTCTGGACGTGGAGGCGAATTTGCACGAGTGGCACAAGCACGATTTCTACATGCCTGTATCGTTTGAATCTACCACTGCTGCGAGCGCCTTTGATATTGCCTGCTGGGATATCATTGGGAAACACCACGGCGCGCCGATCCGGGATCTACTAGGAGGTACATTCCGCGACAAGGTCCGGCTCTACGCCAACGGGTGGTACGATGGCTGTGTAACCCCGGAGCAGTTCGGGGAGAGAGCAGCAAAATGGGCGAAGAAGGGATACACCGGTCTAAAGTTTGACGTATTCGGTCCCTACTACGACTACATCGATTCCCAAGGGCTGCAACTCGCTTATGATAGGGTGAAGGCGGTCTCTGACGCGACGAACGGTGAAGTTGCCCTAATGATCGAGCATCACGGGAGGTTCAACCCCAATTCTGCGATCTCCATTGCGAAAAAGCTTTCCAGTTTGGATCCGCTCTTTATGGAAGAACCGATCCATCCAGACAACCTGGAGGGTTACAAGAAGTACCGGGAGGCGACAGACGTGAGAGTCGCACTCGGTGAGCGATTGCTCACTATTGAACAGGTAGTTTATGTTTTGAAAAACAACCTGACGGATTTTCTACAGGTCGACCTGACGAATGTAGGGGGCGTCACCGTGGCCAAAAAAACCTGTGCAATCGCACAGGCTTTCGGGGTCGAAATGGCCTTCCACAACGCGTTTGGGCCGGTTCAAAATGCCGTCACTCTCCAACTGGATTCTTCGATTCCAAATTTTCTGATTCAAGAATCCTTCTGGGACGCTTTTCCCGGATGGAAACGCGATCTGGTGAAAAATCAGACTCCAGTGGAGAACGGGCACAGCAGTGTACAGACTCGACCAGGGATCGGGGTTGAGATCGACGAGACTGTTATCCAAAAGTACGCCGCTTCAGGACAGGAATACTTCAATCCCGCCGAGCCAGTCTGGGTTGTGAAAGATACATGGAGTAATTAGCTAGTTCTCCGGAGACGCTCTCTCAAACTATCTTGCAAGTTCCATTTCGGTATTTTTAGCGACCTCTACTGGATTTCGGCGCCTAGAGCTCAGAAGAAAGAGAAAACTCGAAGTAAGCAATGCTGCTGAGAGAAACGCGATTTCGTGGACTCTCCAGTTGTATTGAGAAGTGAAAGTAAAGATGGGCTGGAGAAACAAGATGAACCAAAGAGTCGTAGCTATAAGTGTCGCATAGATCACCCGGAACGCGTTCCTGACATAGGTATCTCTCCAAGCCCCTCGAGGATTTACGAAGAAGGATTTGATTAGGGCAAAGCAGGCTATAGTGAAGATGATCGCCTGGGCCGCAATGTCAATCGCTGAAGATCCATAGGAGATCGATCCCGCGCCGAAAAAATGATCCCAGATAAGTGAGGCGCTCACCCCGACTAAGACACTGGCAGAGAAGAAAAAAATCGAAAGTGACTTTCGCCGGTCAGTTGGAGCTCCGATCAAAAGCGGAACAAAAAGTAGCGCAGAACCGAATAACCCTGCAAGAGTTCCCACCGAATCGAACCTGAAATTGGCCAAAATTTGGTTGGCCCAAGAATTACCAACCGGTGAAAATGCTAATTTCTGACCGACAAAGAAGGTACCTGCATTTAGGGCAGCCAGTAAGGAGAAACCTGTAATCACTACGAAAAGAGAGGACTCGCCAAGAAAATTCCGAATATTTGAAGACAGACGACTCCCCTTAAGCTAAACCTTGGTGATGCTCATCGAGAGTGAGCGCGATTTGATTATAAGAATTCAGAAAGCTGGCGGTCTGAACTAGGGCGAGCCCACCCAATCTATGTAACTAATGTCGCCAGTTAGACCACTCAAATCCACCGCCTTTCCTGAGACGTAACTCAGGAGTAACCCCGCCCCACTTGAGTATCCGCCTATGATCCAGCCAAAGGTGGGACTTGAAGCAATGGAGAGTAGGCTTGCGTTGCTTCCTGAAAGAGTCGCATTGTCAGGCAGAGCAGAGCTAAGATTGGTGAATCCTGAAGAATCATATGATGCCAGGAACGCTGAGCTTGTAATAGAACTCATCGCCACCGCATCACCCCCGCCTATCAGCCACTCTGAGCCATTCCACGCGACTGCGTTGATGTAGTACTGTGAATGAAGTACTTGGGAGGGGAGGACGCTGCTTAACTCTGAGGTCAAGTCAGTGAAAACTGACCCATTGTAGATCGCAAGAAATCCCGTCCCCCCAATGAGCCAGTACTGTCCATTCCAGCCGATGCTTTGGACGGAAGCAAACTGCGATACACTCGAAGCTATTTGGGGAGTCATGTCGGTGAAACCAGATCCATTCCAGGAGAAAAGAACTCCGTCAGACTCGTAGCCGCCACCGACCAGCCATTCGTTGTTCCCAAACGCATTGGCGTAAAGTATTCCATCCATCTGCTCCGGAAGCAGAGCGGATAGATCCGTAAAGGCCGTCCCATTGAAGAGGCCTGCAGACAGGTGATTCGTATCACCAGACATATAGGAGCTAAGGACCCCCGAACCCATGCCTGATAGGAACCAAGTACTTCCATTGGAGCTTATCGCAAAAACATCTCCGCCGTTCCATTCTGCTTCCGCCGCGTCTTCTATATTATCGCTTAGGGCGTTCGTCCCATTGAAGAGATAGAGGTAGGGATTGGGGGCACCCGTGCCGTCGTCCGAACCCCAACCCGAAATCAGCCAGTCCGATCCATTGTAGTCGCCACTCCAGACTGTTCCCTCACCAGTAACCGGGTTCAGCTTCCGGACGGCATGGGTGGCCAGCGAGATCTGGATCAGACGGGGGAACTGCGAATCCGTGAACCATGTCCCATTTTGTCCGCCCACTAGGACGTAATCGTTCGCCTGATTCATCGAGTTTTGGACTATTTGCGGCGTAGTCGAAGCTGTAGGCGTCGGATTGGTAAGATAAACCGTATCAGTTACAGTCCCGCTGGACGATGGCGGTGCAAGAAAGATTGTACTGGTCGCAATATTCTGAATTGTAGTAGCGACATACTCTACGCTGGTCTCCAATTCGGTAACGGTGGTGAACTCATCTCGGGGAGAAAAAGACCGCGAATTGAAGATAACAACGCTACCAACGAGAAGAACTATTATGGCAATGAGCAATAGCGCTTTGGTCGTTGGTGTCAAATTGGTCTCCGATGAAGCCAGAGAAAAAAGTCGTATTTTGCCGACTTTGCTGACTTCTACTATAACTCTTTTCCTGAACTACGCAGAATTTTGGCTACAATCAAGAGACTCCTGAGAGGCCGGGGGGCCCCGGGAGAGACAGTTAATTGCTTCCGACGGTTTCGGATTTTCTAATTTCTCTCACGACATCGGAGAGTTTTTTGTAATCTCCCGACGGCAAAGAGAAAGTCTCGACGATCTCTGAAATCATCGCCTTTTCGACGTATGGAGATCCGAAACG
>JASHXQ010000094.1 GCA_030043455.1 Nitrososphaerales archaeon
GGCTATTTCCTCGTCGTGTTCGACAAGGACACCCCCACGTCTGAAGTAGACCGAGTCCGGCTGAATATGGTCTCTAGATAGTGACGATCGTTTGCCTTGGGGATCCCAACGGGCAATAAGTCAGGCAAAGGTAACTGTGTTAAGTAACGGTTGGTCGCTCAGCGCGCTGAATAGAGGATCCACGAGGAAACTCTTGATCGTATCTTTCTGCCAAACTATCGAGCCGTCACCTGTAAAGAGCTTCATCTGTCCCACCCAGTAGTAGGGCGCATCGTTGTAGATCTGTTGCTGGGCTTGAGTGCATAGACTCAGAAGCTGCGTCTGGTTGGTGATGCTGGTAAATCCATTGACGCACGCCTGGACCACCGGATTGTAATAAGCCGCCTGGTTGGTATCCACGGATTCATTGCTGACAAAGAAATCCCAGTAGCTCGCGGGAGTAACCGAGTAGGGTGCGATCAGACTTCCACCGACCAGCCCGATCTGTCCCATCGCAGCCGCATTTTGAACGTTCTGTTCATAATCTCCTGAGCAACACTCGTAAAACGCGCCAGTAGTGATGACGTTGATGTTTACATTGATCCCAATCTGGGCAAGATCTCCCTGAACTACCTGTGCGGTATCGACGCAGAGGTCGCAGCCTGCTACAGTGGTAAAGGTGAACGTCGGCATGTTGGTTATGTTAGCTTTTGCCAGATCCTGCTCCGCAAGCGTCAGGTTGTACTGGTAGGGAGGGAGGTTGCCGAGATCGTAGAACTCGGGCCACGTAGGGTCCCCGGGACCAACCCAGGGGCTCGTCTCCCCATCGAAAACCGTCTGTGAAAGCTGCGTATAGTTGATGGCGTGCACTATAGCCTGTCTCACGGTGGTGATATTCGTCGGATAGAGGTGAGTCTGCAGGGAGATTAGGGCGATCAGGGCACTTTGATTTGGAAAGACGAGATAAGAGTATTCGTCGGGATTCGCAACAACCAGATTCCAGTCAGCTTTCGAAATATCCACGATCTGGGCTGCGCCATCGGCGAGGTCTGTATACCTCGCGACGTCGTCGGACTTGTAATTGACTATCACATTCTTAACGTGGCCCGGGTCCAGAGTGAGTTGAGCCGCAATCTGTGCCTGGGTGAGATTCTCTCCCCAATAGTTGGGATTTTGAGCGAACTGCACATAGGCGTTTTCGGAAATCTGGGTTATCGTGTAGGGGCCAGTGCCGGGTATCGGCGTGGTATTGAACAACGGATTGGGGGAGACAGAAGTCCCGAATCCCCCATTGTCCAAGACGAACTGGGTATCGTAGATTAGACCAAAGGGCGAAACAAAGACTCCGGGAAAGAAAGAGTAGGGAGCCATCAGGTTGAAGATTAGCTGGTCGGGGCCGTTCACGTAGATTGGCCAGGAGCTATTGGACATTAGGGCGATCACCTGGGAACTGGGATTGTCAACACCCCCACTGGCGTTAATCATGGAGATCGTCGCAGGTCCAAAGTTTACAGATGACATGTCGAAGAAATCATAGGAGAGGAACCAGCTCGTGGAATTTGCTTGAAGGTAATACGCGCCGTACATCTGCAACCAGACTTGGTATGCGTTCAGAGGATCTCCGTTGGAAAATTGAATGCCCTGCCTCAGATTGAAGGTATACGTCGTTCCATTCGCGGCGACAGTCCAGTTAGCTGCTAGGCCCGGCAGAAACTGATGAACCCCGCTCTGGTAGATGGAAGAAATGTTCGCATCCACGAGGGGTTGATAGACAGAGTAAGCTGCCCAGTTCGGCCACGGCAGTCCCTCCCACCCATACAGCATGTTCAGGTCAGGTTCGGGCCAGTACGAATCATCGATGGTCAGCGTATTGCGTTCGGTGGACGAGGTCGAAGTAGTAGAGGACTGCTGCGTTGTAACTGAGGTGGTACTTGAAAGCGACGATGTAGGACTCGAAGATGATGATTGAGCCGAGGATGTCGAAGACGAAAGGGTTTGCAAGCTCGAAGCTTGTTGAGTACTCATGGAACTGGTGGAGCTCACAGAAGTGGAGGAGCTTGTGGGTGTCGTGGCTGTGGAGCCACTATGGGAAGTCGCATAAACGATGCCCCCAACGAGAGCAACAACGATGACGACAATCACAATTACAGCCGAAGCGATTCTGGAGATGGCATCCTCTTTCTTGGGATACAAAAACGACGTTTAACTGCGACCCGATTTTGATATTTAAATTTACGTTCCAGCACTGAATTTTAAAGACAAACTTCCGGAGAGAAATTGACGAACGTAAAACTTGTCCGTTGCATCCGCTAAAATCTATCTCGGCAAGAAAATCGACCTACACACCCATATCGGCAGCTTTGGTGGATGGGCGAACGTTGCCTGTGATGCAGATCAACTCGTCCAGTACATGTCAATGTACAGCGTGGAAAAGTCTGCGGTATTCTTCACCGACAATGAATTAGTACATCGAGCCGTCCAGAAGTATCCGGATCGACTGATCGGGTGCTATTGGCCCGATCCTCACCATCCCGACGCCGCAGACAAGGTGAGAATTGCCCTAACGGAGTGGGGCTTCAAGGGATTAAAGCTTCATCCTCTGTTTCAAGCTTTCCTCCCAAACGATGAAATCGTCCATCCAATCGTCGAGCAGGCGCGTCGGGCAAAGGTCCCGGTCTTGATTCACACCGGCCACGAACCATTCTCTCTACCCTGGAGCGTGGGGGAGCTAGCTGAGACCTTCCCCGACGTAAAGATCGTGATGCTCCATATGGGAGATGGTCATGGGGTATACATGGAAGCTGCAATCAACGTGGCGAAGCGCCGGGACAACATCTATCTCGAAACGAGCCGGATGCCAAACGGATCCAAGATCAAGGAAGCCTTGAACGTGGTTGGAAAAGATCGAGTGATGTACGGCACCGACATCCCCTTTGGCGATCCAATCGTAGAGATCGTAAAGGGTACAGCACTGCAACTCAGCGATGAGGAAAATGAGCTTTACTTTTACAGAAATGCGAAAAATCTATTGAATGTCTAGTTCCTCCCAGAACTTCACCCCGGTTGTTCTTTACATAGCTCTCAATGCATCTACTGG
>JASHXQ010000095.1 GCA_030043455.1 Nitrososphaerales archaeon
CTCCGGGAAGCTGGCATTGATTCCAAAACAAAGCTGATCATTGTTGGACCCTCCATGGGCGGAGCCTTCGCACTCACTTATGCTCTTGAAAGAAACGACCAGATTTTAGGGCTGGTACTAATAGCCCCATCGCTTTCTGGAGTGGACCAAGAATGTCTTGAAGGTCTTGATCTTCCGGTTTTGCTCATCTGGGGTGACCGGGATACAATATTTCCTGTAGAAGAAAAAGGTCGCGAGCTCAAGCAATTGCTCCACAACTCCAAACTCTTGATCGTGAAGGGAACAGGGCATGCGGTCTATCTAGATCGGCCAGAGGAGTTCCACGAGTTGCTTTTTGATTTCGTAGATGAGTTGGTTGCTTGACCTCCGAGAAATCTTTTATCAACAAAGAGTCAAAATATGGTCCGAATTGAGTCAGACCGCGACACAGTTGATCTCCAAGGCGCCCGTAATTGGAGAGGGTAGAGAGCAATGGATTGTGAATGTGGATTTTGTTTGTGTCCATGATGGGAAGAAATTTCCTTCTAGAGACGCTCTGATGAAGCACTACGATGACACGAGACACGACAAATATTCAGCCTGGATTTGAATATTTTTCTGTCGGGCTGTTTGAAGGAGCTTGACGGGATTCCTAGAAGGAATATGCATATACCCTCTCATTCTTGGTAGAAACTCAGTAGAGAATTGCTAGTTGCTGCCGTCTATTGAAGAGGTAAAGAAGCGCAGGATAAAACTTGGCCTCAGTCAGAGGAAGTTCGCCTCGTACCTCAATGTAAGTCAATCAACTATTACTAAGATCGAAAACAAGAAGCTCAACCCGAGTTACGAGCTTGTGAAAAAAGCCTTTGATATTTTGGATTCGTTCGGTTCACCACAAATAGGCCTCGCGGGGGATATCGCGATGAAAAAAGTCGTATCGGTTCAAGATGACGACGTCATTTCGAAGGCTGTGCAGATTCTCCAGCAACACGGTTTCAAACAGCTTCCCGTACGGGATAAGGACAACCACTGGGTGGGTAGCATTTCTGAGAGGAGTATCTCCAACCGTTTGCTGAAAGTCGCAAATCCGAAACTGTTGATGTCCCGCGAGGTTGCAGAAGTCATGGACGAAGCCTTCCCCATGATCGCCGAAGACACCCCGATTTCGATAGCCATCCCGCTACTCCAACATTTCCAAGCCGTTCTGACCACGAAAAAAGGACACGTGACGGGCATCGTGACTAACGCCGATCTGGTAATGATGCTTTCTTCTGAAAGAGCCCGTTAGAAGCGTCTTGTCCCTTTCCTTCAAACCTTCCGAATACCTCGTTGTCATGTCTGAACTGGAAGCATCCGAGCTGCTCAGAGAAAAGGGGGAGCGAGCTCGAGTGATCGCGGGTGGAACCGGCATCTATGAAGTGGCTCACCAGGGTCTATTTTCAGATGTAGAGCGCCTGGTGGATATTTCCAGATTGAAGCTAAGTTACATTCACCGAGAAAGTGATGTTCTCCGTCTGGGCGCCTGTGCGACAATGACGAGCATCTTCGAAATAGAGGAGCTTTCAAAGCTACCCGAGCTTGGGGCACTTTACGATGCTCTGGTCGCCATCCAGCCACTCCAAGTCAAAAACGTGGCCACGGTGGGTGGAGCTATCTGTACCGCCCTGCCCTTTTTCGATCTGCCGGTAGCTCTGGCTGCTCTGGACTCTACGGTGGTGCTCGCCCCTCACAGCAGAAGTCTCAATCTCTTGGAATTTATCCAAGGGTATTTTGCTGTTGACTTGAAACCAGGAGAATTCGTCAGGGAGGTGCTGATTCCTCTGAATAGAGGTTTGACTATGACTAGTTCATTCCAGAAATTTGCCCTCACCGGAGACGATTGGTCGATCGTTAACTGCGGATGCAGATTGAACATCGATGATAATGACAAGATTTTGGAAGTAAGATTATGCTTTGGAGGAGGTGTGGGAGAAAAGCCGGTAAGGGCTCTTGAAGTAGAAAGGCAGCTTATGGGAATGAGCTGCAACGACCAAGAAAAAGTATCGAAAGTCCTGGAAGAGTACTTACCCAAAGAATTGGAGACTATCACCGATTTGAAAGCTTCCGCCAAATATAGGATACATCTTGCCAAAGTTCTGGCTAGGCGAGCCGTCAGGCAAGCTGCCGAGCTAGCCAATGGTGTAACGTCCTAAAATGCAACCAGTTTCATTCTATCTCAATGGAAGGAAAATATCGGTCGTCATCGAGCCGAGCGAATCCTTGAACTTTGTGATCCGGGAAAGGTTGGGGCTCATCGGTACTAAGCGAGGGTGTGAGACGGGAGGTTGCGGTTCTTGTACTGTCATAATCGAGGAAAGAGCAGTGTACTCGTGCATGATGTATGCCTTGCAGGTCTCTGGAAAAAGCGTCACGACAATCGAGGGCCTCCAAAACGGAACCCAGCTAGAACCCATTCAAGAGAGTTTCATGGATCATGGTGGACTCCAGTGCGGTTTCTGCACGACGGGATTCATCATGTCTGCCAAAGCATTGTTGGATAAAAATTCGCAACCGACCGAATTGGAGGTGCGCGATGCCCTCGTGGGGAATCTTTGCAGGTGTACAGGGTACAAAAAAATATTTGACTCAGTGTTGGCAGCTGCAAAGCAAGAGTCTAGAGCAATTAATGAATCCTGACTCATCTCCCGAACACTGAAATATGAAAACCGAAGGCTTGTTGCCGAAATTGAAGCCGGAAAGGAGCCAGACTCAGTTGGAGGAGATGATCTACACCGTCGATGAGGTGGGAAATCTCCTAGTTCTCGAGTCGAGGGAGACGCTCCACTACGCGAAATCCTCGAAACGTCATGCCGCGGTAATAGGAATGATCCAGCGAAAGGATGGCACCTATCTCGTGCAGTGGAGAGCTGCAAACAAGCTCGGAGGTAGTCGCTTGGACGTGTCAGCCACTACGCATGTTAGAGTGCACGAGACTTATGAGAAAGCGTTGCAAAGATCCTTCGAAAATGAGCTGCGGATCGAACAACAGATACCCTTGAAGCACGCCTTTGATTTTCGTTATGAAGAAGAGTTGGGAGAACGAAAAGAGAACGAGTTTTGCAAGGTCTTTATTGGAACTTACGATGGGAAGTACGAACCCAATCCTGAGGAGATTGATTCTGTTGAATTCATGTCCTTGGATGAACTGAAGAATTTTGTCCAGAAAAGCGAATCCAAGGCTACAAAGTGGCTTAGAGAGACAATTAGGCGAATGTAGTTCATCCGGTTTTTTCAAGAGCCGCCTTTACGCAAGATGCAAATTCGCTGGTTTGCTTTCTCACTGTCTCTTTTCCGATCAATGTTAGGGCTGTCTTTCCTGTCGCAGAGATCGGCATAATTTCGATTGTGTATCTAATCGAGCTCTGCAAATCCCGAGAACTTAGTTCAAGACTCCCGGTAATTTCCGCATCCTGTCCTGAACCGGAGAATTTCATGAAAGTAGGCGGAGTCATCTCGACGATTTTCGCTTTCAACTCAAAGGTCCTGGACAAGTATCCCACTTTGAATTTTATCTTAAACACCGCAATCTTGTCATCGAGAGCACGCACCTCTTCGCATCCAGGAATGCAATGTCCAACGTTATCTAGATTAGAGACGAACTTCCAGCACTCTTCAAGGGAACTCGTTAGATCAAATTGTTCAGTGGCCTGAAGAGATGGCAAAAGGCGAATTCCCGGGAGGAATTCACCCTTTATCACTTAGTAATTAGACTTACGCGAGTTGCGCGATCAGCTGCGGTGATTCCAGCTGTTTTCGGACATTGGAGTAGGTTTCGAGGACGCGAGTTCCTTTCTGAGTCAGAACGTAATTTTTTCGTCCCTCAACCACATTGGAACTAACGAGTCCCTGTTCTTCTAAAATCTTGATGAAATTCCGCATAACCGCCCAAGACAAGTTGGACCTATACATGATGTGTGTTGGTCTGCCAGCTCCCTCAGCGATAGCCTGAAGGATGTCTATTTTCACTTCCATCTTTGACCTTCTCGGTCCTGCTAGTATACTCGCTTCTACCAGTTCCCGTCACTATCATTCTCTTTCATAGTGAGGAGTTCTTTATTCTTCTTTTCCCGTACTCCTCGCCTCTCGGTTACAAGTTTCGGAGAAAAAATAGAATTTGAGTGTACGGTTTTGTAATACATAACCGAATTAAGCATTGAACAGAAAAAAGTAGGTAGTCTTTAGTCGGCCTTGTTCATGGGATCTGGGATCATCTGGCGTTTTTGGAAACTGATTCTGTAATCCATCCGGCGGAACGCAAGATTTTTCGAAGTACTAGAGCCACGATAATTTACGATCCTTCCGAAATTCGTGGGGAACAACTTTCTTCTGTGGTAAGGTTATACCGACCAATAAATGTGGAGCTCCATCCTGCGGAAGATCTTGCGGGCGCATCAGAGGATGACTTCGACATCTTGGGGATTCTAGGGCAAAGAACCCTTGAAAGAGCTGTTTCGTTCTTGGATGGTTTCGTCTGCCTGAAGATCGGATTTTATCCCGTCACTGAGAAACCGGAACGGTCTATTAATGCCAGGAGACATCTGACTGCAGCGATCACCTGTCTTGGATCGAAATCGCTTGTGGACTCCTTACGGACAACAATGTTTCACTTTTACGAAAGTCTCACAATGCCCAGTCTTTTGAATATCGATCTGGCGGATGTGGGAAGCATTGCTCGGGGAATCGGCATTTCTTTCAATGTCATTGGGGACGCCTCGGAAGAAGTGATCTATCGTCTACCACCGGAATGTTACCTCGCACGAAGTGCTCTGCTGCACTTTACCTGTGAAAAAGACGTGACCTTGGAAGAAGTCTACAAGATTTCAAAAACGATTTCCACTCGGAAATCTCTAAGCTTATTCGTCTCTGAGATTCCAAATCCTGATCAGATCAAGCTGTACAAGAGGATCAAACTGAAAATGGGGCTCAGAATCATTCAGGAGACGAACGGAGCTGGTTCAAGGCCCAGGATCTCTCTAACGGGAATTTTGTTTGGCACAAATAGCCAGTTCAGAGCGCAAAAGCGAATTTGAGTCGTAGTCTGGGGGTTTACCTGAATCTCCCTGACTAACTTGACATTCGGCGGCCCTAAAACTCAGGCCTGCTTTTGGATCCGTTTTAATTCAGAAACTCTTCTAGCTTTTTCTTTAGAAAGACTTTAATTTTCTGAGACATCCTGTAGATGGAAGAAATTTACCGACGTGTCGCCCGTATTGATGACGAACTACAAGGGCATAAAGGAAACTTTGAATAAAAAAGTGGGAGGGTTCGACGTGTATCCCCTTTCTACGAGTGCCAAGTTTTCCATTAAAGTGAACAGGAGATAGCTAAAGATGGCCAAGTATGTTCTAATTTCGGACCTTACCCTTTCGCATGATTATCAGAACTTTCCACTTCTTGACTTTCTTCCCAGTGCACCGTCAGATAATCTGCCGAATTTTATCTACAAGTATCTGAAGGGCAAGCCCCCGCCGGATGTCAATGGACGGGCTTCTCTCGCCACCTATCCGCTTCGGAAGCTAGAGTCGGCTCTTCTTCAGAAATACTCCGAGAATGACGTAGTAGTGGCTCACGAAGACTACTTTGAGAACTTCATCAAGGATGATACCGAAATCATTGGCGTTACGACGATGGATCCGCTGGGGCTCGCGCCCCTGACAATGTCATACTCGCTCTTTTTTGGCACCACAGCGCCGGCGTACGTGCAGAAAGAATTCCAAGCTCTCATCGACAGAATCAATCGGATTCGTAGGGGAAAGAAGGCAAAACTCGTAGTTGGAGGCCCGGGCGTCTGGGAATTTACTGTGCACCCCCACGAAATGGACAACATGAATATCGATTGCGCCTTCCAGGGCGAATCTGAGGACATCATAAACGAACTATTTGATTACGTCCTTAGTGATTCGTCTGAGAATAACAAATTCTTCCGTGGCTTTCAGACCTTCGACAGCAGCTTCCACAAAAGTTTTCTCGCCGATCCGCGCTTCATATCGAGGTATCAATTTTCAAAGCAGTTCCCCAAGCTCGAGGATATTCCCGAGATCGTGAATCCCACAATCAAAGGGTTTCTGGAAGTGATGCGAGGCTGCGGGATCGGTTGTGACTTTTGTGAAGTTACCCTCCGCCCGCTCCGGTATTATCCCCCCGAGAAAGTACGCAGGGAGATCGAGGTCAATGTCAAGAAGGGAGGGATTGACAATGTTTGGACCCATAGCGATGAGATTTTCGCGTACAAGCATGGAAGGAATTTCGTTCCCGACTATGATGCCCTAACAGATCTGTTTACGACGATCATGACTACCCCGGGGATAAAACACACCAATCCTACCCATGGCAGGATTTCGATCCCCATGGCGTATCCTGATCTGATAAAGAAACTTTCCCAAATCATGAAAGCTGGTCCTGACAACTGGATTGGTTTGCAGGTTGGTGTGGAAACGGGGAGCGATAAGCTCGCTCGGATTCACAAGCCCAACAAAACTCTACCCCTCAAGATCGGGGCAGATGGTACGTGGCCCGAGATCGTTTGGACGGGGACTTATGTCATGAACAAGTACTTTTGGCGACCTGCTTTTACGGTTCAGGTGGGTCAGGATTCAGAGACCGACGAGGATAACTGGGATACTGTAGCACTTATCAATCAGATGAGCAACTCGGAGGTGGATGGGCGGCCGTTTGAGTTCACAATCACCCCCATGCAGAATGTCTCGTTAGGACTACTCAAAGACAGAGACTTTTCCATGTTCAAGTTGACAGAAGCTCAGCTGGCGGTGTACTACGTCTCATATCTGCATCTAGCGAAGATAGCGACCCGTGACGCCTTCACGAATGGAAGAAATGGTCGAAATCGTAACATTTTCTCCCTTCTTGGTGCTGGAACGCTCATTAGTCTTGGAGGGAAAGCGATGCTTCGCGTGATCTCAGGCAAATGTAGGAAGGGTGGATTGGATCTCGAGAAAGCGGCCAGGTACGGTTTGGATCAGAAGGTACCTCAGGCTCCTTCTATCCCGGCCATGTAAAGTCATTTCGGCAATTTGCAGGTACACTTGCGACTCAAGTCTTAACAATGCTCGGTCGGAATCCACGACCGGTTAGGACAAGTTTGGTCAGATTCGACGCGCACAGCGCTTCAAACAGTATCAGCGCTGGGCATAGAGAAAATCAGGACTCTTATCTCGCTGATATGTCGACGATGCTCTTTGCCGTTGCAGACGGTGTGGGTGGCTACGAGGGTGGCAAGGATGCGAGTCAACTCGCTGTCGCAGCGCTTAGGAACAGAGCAGGGGAATTGCAAAGCGAATTCGCCGTAAAATCGGTCCTCGAAGATATCCACGAGCAGCTGCTTCATACCGCCAAGTCCCGGAACTACCGAAATATGGGAACCACGATCGCCCTAGCTAAAATTCTCCCGGATTTTCAAACCGGCCAAGGAGGGAGGGTGATCACCGCGAACGTTGGGGACAGCCCCATTTTGTATTTTCCGAAATCGAGGGATGGTATCGAGACCGAATTTGAGAAAGTATCAACAGATGATTCGTTTCGGGACAAAGCACCAGGATCCATGTGGGCGATAGTGCAATATCTGGGGCTCGAATCCCAAGAAATTGAAGTTCACACTCGTACTATCGGCTTTATCAACGGAGACGTTCTGTTGTTGTGTTCCGACGGCGTCACTGATAACCTGTTGTCCGGGGGCGCCTACTCCCGGAGGGGTGCAGGAAATATTGGAGAGATCGTCAGGACAACTGGAAGTGCGAGTAAGATTGTAGAAGAGGCTATACGAGCCGGAGTAAAGGCTGATGACATGACAGCTGTACTGGTCTTTCTATGAAAAAGTCTTGCGATCTCTGTATCCTCGCTGAAAGAAATCTCAGGCCTATAACCGAAAAGCGGTATAGCGGATTTAGATACAACGAGTAGTGGCTGTGCTGGGAGCTTTTGATCGAGCTCCTCTATTTAGGGCCATTAGAAAAAATAGAGAGGGCTTTTTAGTGGCGTTTTTCTTTGTTGGCTTGACGCTCTCTTGGGAAGCACGGCCTAAAGAATCGCCCTCAAAGATGATGGCTATAGAAGCCAGATTTTTGTGCGATTCCGACATAACGGCGTCATGTAATACTTCTGTTTCTGTTGGATGAATTACCTCGGGGGAGTATTCCGCATTCTCGAATTTCGAATGACTTCCTCGACAAGCCGATCGAATGTAAAGGATTGAAACAAAATTGTCCCATAGGGGGAATGAAACTACTTTGAACAAAAGGGACAGCGAAATGTCATTATCCGTCGATTCGAGCTTATCGGGTTATCATGCCCAAAGACAAACGGTTTCGGAAAAAGATATGCCTCTTTTTCGGAATGACCCAAGGGCTCCCGTCTAATGCAGGTCCCAACAAAGAAAGAGAGGTGTTAGGGCAAAATGGCTCAGATCTGTAAATGTCCCGTGTTAGGATAAGGCTGACATCGATTTCAGTTCAAACAGATATCCAGGCCGGTAGAATGGCAAAATATTCCTGAGGAGAGAAAATCCGTTTGAAAATCAGGATTTCGAGGATTTGGGAACTCCCTCGTCGCACGACACTTCTCACATGGTGCTGTTGGATTTACTATGAACACTTTAGGACATTAGGATTTCTAAGTTCCGAGGAGATCCCGAATAAGATTGGAGCTTGGTTTTTCTCCTTCTACAATTCTCTTTAGGGCAGGCTATTGAAGACAAGTTCTCACTAGCGTTTGGTCTCGGACTGTCTAACAAATTCTTTGAGAGCGCCGGGAAAGCAATATCCTCTGATCTCTTGTCAACAGTTTCAATCACGAAAAGTAATTCTCGAATCGTGTCTGTCACAAAGCAAAAAGCTAGAATCTAAAGATATTATTTTGGGGCCTATAGAATATTTACAATAGTTTTAGCAGATAGCCCAAAACC
>JASHXQ010000096.1 GCA_030043455.1 Nitrososphaerales archaeon
CAAAGGTTTTGACAATCGCTGTCGTTGCCATGGTTGGAATTTCAGACAGAATTTCGGAGCGAGGAGGACATAGAGTTAGAGTTAGCCATAACCCACCGGATTGGGAAAACCAGCTTCGATTTTCACGTCCTCTCGCGGACGTCTGAACTCTACTGAGGACTAGGTCTCCCTCCTCCGAGCTGCGTAGTCCGTCTGCCGAGTAGAGTTGTGTAGAGTCGACCTTAGCCAGCCAGATGGGCTTCGCTATATTCAATCTGAGGAATCTCTTGGTAGCAATTACCTGGCGCAGCTTGTTTTCCTCAAGAGGAAGACGCTGATACTCCAAACTCAAATTGCCCCAGATGTTAATTGTCAACGAAAGTGAATCGATTTAGGCGATTTACCGGCGGCCTTTCACAGTATAACTAGTCCGAAAGAGTGAAATTAGATAAGAAGCAGGTTGTCTTTTACTTTTTGCCCGGCAACAAGCAGACCAAGTGTCCCATGTGCGGCACCGCTCGGGATGGTTCAGCAGAGACCTGCTCGTACTGCGGTTATATTTACGAAGACAGCCTGGACTCTTCCCGTTCACCTTCGTTTGACATGAGCTCGTCTTTCAGCACGGCGAGGGAGAGCGAGACGGTCACAACTCCAGCAGCTCCGGGGGCTGGAGTGACCACCGGTACTGAGTCGATATTGAAGAGGCAGGATAACGTAATCTTCAGGAATAATCGTTCTCTTCAGGATGGGGTACTTTTGCTCACTACAAAGCGATTGGTGTTTGTCTCCGAAAAATCGATCAAGCCAGAAGATAACGTTCAGGACTTTTTGCACAACTCTGCTGCATTCTCGATTCCGTTGGAGCAAGTCGCTAACGCGTCCGGCAATAGGGGTATTCTCAGACCTTCCTTGAAGATAGCCTGGCATCCGCAACCGGGGGATCCTGCGTCGACTAAAATTGAATTCGTTCAGAAGAGCGCTCCAAGAACTTTGGACGATGTCAAGAACGCAGTCAGCGAATGGGTAACCACCATCGACCAGGCGGCGAAAAACGAAATCGTCTTACCCGAGCTTCAGCAAGATGAAACCCCCGCTGCACCAGCAATTGATGAGGGAGAGCTTCGGGCTCGCGTCTTGGAGGAACTGGATGACAAAAAGTGGAAGGGTTTTTTCCAGATTTCGCGGGATTTGGACGACAAGTACGGTATGAGTGTAGATCCGGATGCCTTGGAGAACCTATGCAACAAGCTCGTCAAAGAAAAATTGATCGAGCAGGAGAAAAATGGGGAGTTCTTCAGAAAGGTTCCTAAGAAGAAGTGAGGCTAGAGATCTCACAAGTCGTACGAAATTCTGGCGCTCGCATCGTAAAACCGAGCGAACTGCGCTGATTTCTTCACAAGGTCGTGGGTCGCCTTTCTCACTTTGTAGTCATTTTCGAAGACGTATCTAGGATCGTCGGTCGGAAGCTTATCTACTAACTCTTCTTTGTGATCTTCAAACCTGATCCCAATTCGGTGCAATCGAATTTTCCCTTTGGGAGTCTTTGCAACGTATGCGATCAGGAGCGGGCCGGATCTTCGACCAGAGGACGCCTGCTTTTTCGCCGAATATCTAGAGGCTCGATCTGCCATAGCTTCTCAGAACCACTCGGTGCGGATTTCTTTCACTTTGACGAGCTGTTCATCGTCCGAAAAGACCACCTTCGATCCTTTTACGATCGCAGTAGCAGCGATAATTGAACTCGCTACGGGAAGGTCGAGGTACTTCGTTCGCAAAACGGCAGCGATCCTTGCAATCTCCGCAGTGAGGTCTTCAATTTTCAACCCGGAAGTCTCGATCGCCTTTAGTTGGATGTCCGCAGCCTCCCTGCCGAAGCGAAGGAACTCGATCTTGTAGAGCTCGTGCAAAACAATTGTTGGAACGAGGGCGGCTTCCTGCCGTAGCTCCAGCATCTTCGCTCTTATTTTGGACTTCAATTCCTCAGTATCCGCGACGACCTGAAGGAGCAAAAATCGAGTATCCACGGTGCGAACCATCTAGAAGAACCTAATATCTGTCTTGCTTCCTTGTCTGCCCTAATTCTTCGACCAACTCGGGGTAGGTAACCTTTCCCGCATGCATCCCCAAGAGGTCGTTGAATTCCGGAACACGTCGCAGGGTCATCGCATAATCGTCATGGCTAACTAATAATTTGGTCCCCTCCTGAATCCCAAACTGTTTCCTGAGTCGTGCGGGTATGGTGAACTGTCCCTTCTTATTCACGGTGACAGTCTCTTCCGACAATTTACTCTCGAACGAAGACAGATTTGCAGTGCTGTACTTAAGCCTGACATAAAAGGGCCCTCCGGAACGGTTCTTTCAAGTCCTAGGGATACGACCGAATTTTGGGCTTGTGATTTTTACTATCAAAAATCGGGACATCTCTTCCGGAAAATCTATTTCGTGTACGACACAGTCGAAACAATCGTTGTCTGAAATGAACAGATAGTCTGGGTTGTCGTGTAAGCCGGAATCGTCGCAGTATAATTTGTGTCTGATGAAGGAGGACTAGCCGCATAAAATCCGGTAGAAGTCAAGACGGTACAATTCGTCTGTTCAGAAGTAGTAGAATTCAAAGTCGATATTCTCAGAGTCGTCGTTACTGTTTTTTCACTTCCTGAGGAGTACCCGATAGCCCCAGCCAAGATAATGAGAGCTAGAGCTATTGAAATGAGTCCCGCTTGTCTCCTTCTCAATCCACTGAGTGTTCGAAAGAGGCTTTATTTCAAACTATAGACCAGTACGTTCGGTCTAATTTATTCGGATTGGGATATCAAAGCGTTCTGGATTAGAGTTATCCACTTGTTTTCTCCCTTCACGATTAGCCCCGACCATGTCGGCCAGAGTCGTTTCTCCATCGTGCGCCATGTGTCCTTTGATGTAATTATGGTAGATCTGGAGCTAGTGAACCGCCGACATTTTCGCGAAGTGATCGATGTGCTGAAAATTGTCGAAGGTAATTCCAGACTAATAATAGGATTTAAAGCGGATCTGGGAAAGACGACCCAAAAACATGGACAAGGAGTCCTCGAGTCCAAATGCTCAGATCTTGGATCGCTTGGCGGCAATGAACGAGTCAGCGGTGCTGGGAGGCGGTAAGGCCCGGATCGATGCACAACACAAGAAGGGGAAGAAAACCGCAAGGGAGAGAATTTCGGC
>JASHXQ010000097.1 GCA_030043455.1 Nitrososphaerales archaeon
AAATTTCCGCCATAACCGGCCAATCAAATCTGATCGAATGCTGCTATTCGATCTTCAAAATATGGATGAGGAAAAATTTCATCCCCGTCGTAAGGATCGCTAGCTAAGCAGTATTTCCTTCTACATGGCCGAAATACATCAATTCCCAGATACCTGGATCGCTTGCTTGATCTACTAATCGCTCACCAATATACCGCTCAACCGAAACATTCCCACTAAATCGTAGGTAAGCTCCGTCGATGTTTGCTACCCGCGCTAGGATGTGCTTGAACCCTTTTACTTGATCGATAAATTTGAAATCAAGAATGGTTTCGCTGCGCTGAAACGCTACTCTGTAGCGATTTTGATCGTCCACTTTGTAGTCGTAGGTCACTCGGTTCGCGACTGGCTTGCCGCTCTTTGCATCAACGAACTCATCTTCAAGATGTATTGTCACCATGGTCGCACCATCGGCAACCACCTTCCCATCCCTGGCTAGCATAAAGACCGTCAGTTCCTTCGGCTCGTACGACTTTTCGGTGTATAGATGAGCTGCGACAATCGAGTAGGGTCCAGCCTGAGCTCTTCCCCAGTACCAATGATTGAGCAGCTTCGACATTTGGACATCTCCCCAGTTGTGATCATGGTAGCCAATTCCGGTGAGGGTTTGTGGGGCCGAGCCCTTTTCGGTGATCGTGGCAGTTACTTTTCCCTGGGGAACCGAGGGCAACCACGCGAAATAGTGTTCCTCGTGCTCGCCAAAGTAGGCATATCCAGTCTCGGGGCGCCACGGTTGCACCTCTCCAACGAGCTCCACCTCTAGCGTCATGCCCTCATCAACTACCTTCATTTGGTACGTGTGCAGGTCACCCCGGAAGTAGCTGTCCTTGATCCGGATGTCGCATTTTTCCCTGCTGGCATTGAATTCCTCAGGCTTCGCGTGCACCATGAGGTGCTTCTCGGGAAGACTAGGGCGGTTCAAGTCCACCGATATTAGAGGCGCCTCCGGTTTCTGGGGTTCGAGCATCCACTTGGTATAGAAAGTGATCACCAGGGAAGCTCCACCCGATAAGTGCGAGTCAAAATACCACCATTCGTAGCTATCCCGACCCCCAGAAGTCCGCATGCCGTCTTCCCAAGGCTCTATCTGTCCGCGCTTGATTCCAAGACGAGCGTAATCCTCATCCCGGTCTGCTTGGCGTGCCAGTTTTTGAATGGCCAATTAGGATCCTACATTTCCCCAGAGACTCCCGGAATTACAAATAAACGAATGAGATTACCACTGGATCGTCAGGTGCGAATTGTACTCGATCTTGTCCACTTTTCTTTTCGTTTTCTTTGTAACACCGTAAGCAATTGTCTTGCCCCGTTTTTCCTGAAGCTCGCTTAGGCAAACAAAAATCTTGACACCACTGCTCCCCAGATCTGCGACACACCAGGTGTTCGACCTGAGAAATTCGGGCAACGAAACTTTTTCGAGTTTTTGAGTCTCGGCCTCTTCTAGATTCAAAACAATTTCAGAAGGCATCTCGTCAGCTTCAAGACTGAAAGTGAAATCTTTGCAGGCAAAAGGACTGGAAAGATCTATTCTGGTAGCGGTTCGTTCAGAAGAAGTTATCTGGACACCAAATGTCACAGTTGCGGAACATGCGAGGTACTGCGCAATATCCGCACAACGCATCCAGAGAACACGATCGCCCAATAGCTTGTTGATTCTCGATACAAGTTCCCCAAGCCCTCTGAGGCCGTATCTGGATCCGTTGGAATAGAGGGATTGCCAATGGGTAACGATTGTCACGTAGCTTCCGCTTCTCACTTGATCTGCGATCCTGCCGGCATTTCCATCTGCGGACAACACCGGATTGATCCTTTCCGTCTCCCAGACCTCATACGGGAGATCAGTTAGCTGGGCAGTCCAGAGCGGATCGTTCATCGAACCCATGAGGCTTACGACGGCCTCACCGCCTTCCCGGTCAAGGTACATGATCTTATGGTCCACGATTTGCGAATCCTTGTCGACATTCAGGAAATACCAGAGAACTTTTTTTCCCAGTATAGGGATTCCTGCCCGGAGTACCGCTCTTGCATACTGATCTTCCACATACATTCCGAAATTGCACGGTGAAGTGACACCGGACGCCTCTAATCCCGCGGCCTTGAGAATCTGTAATGCGAAGCTGAGATAGTTTGTGAGAGACTCCTCATCCTGTTTCTGCGACCAATCGTGCTCGCTGATGCTGCCGATCAACTTCTTTGTCTTCAGATTTAGAGCACGGGTGTGGGTGAGCATCTCCGGACCAATATCAAATTTCTTGGACACCTGATTTTTGAACACCAAGACAAAATCTTTGACTCGCTCTTGGGGGAATCCCACCAGTTTCCTATCGACTCGTCCCAGTCCGGCCGGAAAGGGGACCACCGAGATCTTGCCTCGAACTTCAGCTGAATTGACCCACTGGGCAAATTCGTGAACGAACTCCTGGTCAATCTCCGGGGCAATGGGGAATTTGAACTCCGAGTCAGAGTCAAAGTACCACTTTCCGTCCTTCTTTGTGTAGTGATAATCGACGGCGTCCTTGGGCACCTGGCTTGCGAAATAATATAGAGGATTGATACAGGGAGAGGGGTCGTCAATGAGTAGTGTGATCGGACAGCGATTCAGCGGCTTTTCCATCCGAAAGTTCCTCACGAAACGGCTCAACGGGGGATCATAGGGATCGTCGCCACAAGCGTATTTGAGATTAACAGGGAGTGAAGAAGGCTGGTCAAAATCAGTTTCATCGGTGCGGGCAGCGCTGCCTTTTCCATGAAGGTGATCAAAGACCTTTGTCTGTCGAAAGGACTCCCGGGTAGTACAGTCACGCTGATGGATGTCGACAAGACTCGGCTAGAGGCGGTGTACTCCGTGGCTCGCCGGTACTCGACAGGCGTCCACTCGACTTTGCACTTTGAAAAGACATTGGATCGGAAAGCTGCGTTGGAGGGGGCAGATTTCGTCATCGATACGGTGCTCGTGGGGGGTCACGAACAGCAGGAAATGGTTAGGGCGGTGAGCGAGAAACACGGCTACTACCGGGGGGTGGAAGCTGTAGAGTTCAACATGATTCAGGACTATTCCACCACGTTCCAGGCGTACTACCAGCTTCAGTTCTTTTTAGATCTCGCACGGGACATGGAAGAAATTTGCCCGGATGCCCTCCTGATCGACGTCGCAAATCCCGAGTGTGAAGCGGGGACGCTCCTCACGCGGGAAAGCAAGATCAGGACGGTGGGCTACTGCCACGGTTATCTTGGGTACAAGGACGTTGCGATGAAGCTCGGTCTAGAACCGGAAAAGGTTCAATTGCAAGTCGCCGGATTCAACCACAACATCTTCCTCTCCCGGTTTGAGAACGAAGAGGGGGAGGATCTTTACCCGGTAATTGACGAGTGGATTAAGAGAGATTCGCAAAGGTACTGGGAGGAGCACCGTCCGATCAACGAATTCGACATCGACATGAGTCGGGCAGCGATCGACATGTACAAGCTGTACGGACTCCTTCCTGTCGGCGACACGGTGCGCAGCGGGAGCTGGAAGTATCACTACGACCTGAAAACGAAACAGTACTGGTATGGCGAGTTCGGGGGCCCGGACAGTGAGATCGGTTGGGCGCGGTATCTTCAAAGGGTCAAGGAAAGGACTCAGCTGATTTTCCGGCTGGCACAAGATTCGGACGTGGAGCTTTTTCAGGAGTTTCCTCCGGAAAAAAGTGAGGAGCAAATCGTGCCCTTCATAGAATCGATGGTGAACGATCTTGGGGAAAGATTTGTGCTGGATGTCCGGAATGAGGGGACAATCCCCAGTCTGCCTAACGATGTTGCCGTGGAAGTGTCAACTCGAGTAGACGCGAAGGGTATTCATCCGGAAACTCCGCATCGCCTGCCGGAGGCGTTATCCAAAATGGCCCTGCTCCCCAGACTGGGTCGCCTGGAGATGGCGATGGAAGCTTTCCTTTCGGGGGATCGCTCGATTTTACTTGAAATCCTCTACCGAGATCCAAGGACGAAATCAGACTCTCAGGCTGAAGAAGTCCTTAAGGAAATTCTTGCTTTATCTTTCAACAACGGAATGCGCGAGCACTACAGCTGAAACGAGTTCTCCCGGCCCTGGGAACCGCCTAATGGAAAGTTGCCATGATCAGTCCCAATATGTAAAATTAGTGGATTTCCATTCGAGGTAATCCCACTTTTTTTAAATAGCGGGAAATCCTTATCTTAATTATCATGAGCGAAACTATCTCGATGGATGAAAAAGGCAGGCTTGTTTTACCAAAGAAGATCAGAGAGAAGGCAGGTATAGATGTCAAGACTAAACTTGTCGTTCACACAAATGAGATAGGAAGAATAGAACTGTCGGATCCCAGAATCTTGACGGCTAGGGCCCAGAATATCGGAGCTAAGAAACTTTCAGGTTGGAAAGAAGAAGATCATCAAGCTGCGGCTTTTCTCCTTAAGCAGATGAAAGGAAGACGCAGTTCAGAGAAAAATATCAAGCATGAAGCTAATTGACACCGTGGCAATAATTGGGTTCCTTGATCCAAGAGATCGGCTCCACAAGCGCTCAACAGAGCACCTAGACAGCATTGCAGGCCCCAGTGCTGATGGTACCCTCGTCCCCACTAGCTCGCTGATCGAGACCGACTTACTGTTGAAGATCATGGGATACACTGAATCTGAGCGGGAAATAAGTTGGCGAGCGATCGAGATCAAGGTTGCAAATAGAATCATCGCAAATTCTGTGTCCTCAATTACTGGCGCGGTCAGTTTACAAAAGAATGGGATGGACTACTTTGATTCACTAATAACTTCCCTAGCTAGAGAGACTGGCTCGAAGGTGATCACCACTGACAAAAGTATAGCACGAATCGTACAGGTTGAATGGTAGGCGAAATATCAGGTTCGCATCTATCGTTGTGATTGTTGATAGTATAAATCGACAACAGACTGCGGAAAAAATCACTGTTTAGTTCAAAAATAGAAACAAACCCTTCCGGCATTTGGAGAAAATCCGTACAATGGCAAAATAATGCCAGAAAAATAATAGCCAAAGTAGACACCTCTCGAAAATTGAGATCAGTTCGGATCATGATTCTTGATCTGGGGAAATTTCCAATTTCATTTTATAGGGAGCGTAAGTTCAGAATGTAGGATATTTTTTCTTGAACTCCAGGTTTTATCTGCTGGGTGTTGGTCTCTTTGTGGGTTTGTTTCTCGTAAGCTCGATCGCAGCAAGTGCTTTTTCAACTTCGTCGAGTCAGGCAACGACGTTTTCGACTCCGGTCAACCTCAGCAACGACACTTACCAGGCTCATTTCCCGTGGGTCGCGAATGTGGGAAACAACGTGTACGTAGCTTGGGAAGAGGGGGACCATGGGGTGTGGTTTAGGGCAAGTACCAACGGTGGCTCTTCCTGGAGCACTGCGATTCGCTTGAGTTCGCCGGGCGGAGTGGCTGATTACCCAATTGTCTACGCTTTAGGGACGGACGTGTATGTCGTCTGGGCGCAATCGGTGAGCAACGAACTCCAGATTTTCTTCGCGGCGAGCACTAACAGTGGCTCAAGCTTCTCTTCCGCGATTCAGCTCACGAGTGGTACTTCGACCAATGGATTCATTACACCGACAATTGCCGCTGCCGGGTCTGATGTTTACATTGCCTATACCGGTAATGGCAAAAACTCTTACGTTGTATCCAGTGACAACTACGGGGCAGCCGGTTCATGGACGGCTCCTTTCTACTACTCCGCGACACATGAGCCGCAAATTGCAGCGGAGGGATCCAACGCCTATGCCATAGCTGATGGTGTGGGAATTGCAGTTACCAACAACGGCGGTCAGAGCTGGACGATCATCAGCAGTTCCACGAACGATGGCGACGAGCCATGGGTCGCGGCTTCTGGGCAGTACGTCTATGTTGTCTCGCAGACCAAGACAGATAGCGGCAACATCCACTTTTTCTACAGTAATAACTATGGCAAGACAGGTTCCTGGACGAGCGAGCCAGGTGTGGACATTAGCGGGACTCTGACTGACACTTGGCAACCGCAGCTCACGGTAAGTGGCAACTACCTCTTTGTCACCTTCCACGACCTTGCCTCGCCCATTACCAATTACGTGGTAATGTCTAGCAACAACGGCAAGACCTGGAGCACGCCGCAGGTGATCAGTGAATCCTACCATTCAATCAGCTGGCCCTACCAGGTGGCCACTACTGGCTGTGGCGGGGGGTACTCTTGTACCGGGTCTTCGCAGGACATTTCCACCGTGGAGTCGCTGCAGGTAAACAAGGTCTGGGAGGTTTTCGTTGCTTCGAGCACGAACGAGGGAAGCAGTTGGTCGTCCGTGAACGTAAGCGACAATCCGAGTGGGACTATAGCAGCACAAAATAACGATATCGCGACCGCGTCCATTGCCTCGAATGGAGCTGCGAGTTTTGTCGTATGGGAGCAGACGAGCGCTTCGGGGCTGTCACAAGTCTATTTCTCAGCATCCTAAGACCGACACGAGCTCAGGGGTTTGCTACCTCTGGCCGTGCCAGCATTCGCCGTACCTGATTTGCTTATGAGCCTAGAGAGCAGGTGCTCACGGTGCCGCTATGCTGTACATGGTGATCGAACACTTCAAGAATCGCGACGCCAAAGCCGTCTACAACCGCTACCAGGAAAAAGGCAGAATGCTGCCGGACGGGCTGAAGTATCTGGGAAGCTGGACCGAGTCAAACTACGATCGATGCTTCCAGTTAATGGAGTGCACAGACCCTTCTCAGTTCCAGGAGTGGATCACACAATGGCAGGATCTAATTGATTTCGAATTGGTGCCGGTGATGTCCGGAGCCGAAGCCACCGAAAAAATCCTCGGGGAATAATTTTTCGAAAGTCGGGCCAAAAAATGCAGATCGAAGAAGACACTCGGCAAACCGAAGAAACATTCCCAAAGAAACTTCAGGAGTTGAGCGCAAGAGTCTGGGAGAAAGAACTCTTCAACAGTCCCTTTCTCCTCGACCTATACGAGGGGAAACTTCCCAAACAGAAATTCGCTCAATATTTGATTCAAGACTATCACTATCTCGTTGGCTTTTCGAGGGCGATGGCGATGGCTACCGCAAGAGCTGAAGACCTTTTCATCATTAAGGCATTCTACACTCACCTGAAGATCGCTCTTGAATTTGAGTATCCGCGAGTGCAGAAGATGATCACTTACTTCGGGATCCGGAAAGACGAGCTTGAAAATTCCTCCCCGAAACCTGGAACTGTGGAATACGCGAGCTTTCTCTTGGAGACCTGTAAAAACTACACTCCCGCACAAATGGTAGCTGCGATCTATCCTTGCATCTTTAGTTACGGATTCATTGGAAAGCGAATAACTCTTGCCATGAAGAAATACTACAAAGTGCCGACGAAATACATCTCGTTTACCCTGTATCAAAAGCGGGTATTCACAGAATCCGGCGCAAACACCCTGAGGATTCTTGAGATTGGCACCGCGAAAGCGTCCAGAGCTGAGGAGAACAAAATCCTGGACAAGTTTTATGCGGCGACGAAATTCGAGCGACGGTTCTGGGATCAGAATTATTAGGTTTGCCCTAATTAAATCTGCACCTGAAAGCGACAAGTGATCAATTCTTGGTTTTGACCTCTGTCAGATCTGATGAAATTCTGAAAATATTGGACGACGTCACGTCCGAGATCTCAAGCAATAAGGACTACCTGACGGAACTTGATTCCCTCGGTGGCGACGGCGATCACGGGGTTAACCTTGAAAGAGGATTCCTGAAAGTCCGTAGCCAGCTTCCTCAACTTCGAAATTCTCGGGATATTGGCTCGATTTTGACAACCATAGGGACAACTTTGCTTTCCACTATAGGAGGTGCGACGGGATCCCTCTATGGAGCTGCGCTGATAAAAGCCGGCAACGTAACCAAAGGCAAGACCGAACTCCGGGCTCAAGATCTTCCAAGAATTATGGATACCGTGGCTGGCGCGATGGTGGATCTGGGCGGTGCTAAAGCCGGAGACAAAACAATGCTGGATGTTCTCCTGCCGGCAACTGAAGCAATCACGCAAGCTGTGAAAGAAAGTGATGATTTAGGTTACATTTTGAACATAGGCGCCAAAGCTGCCAGAGAAGGTCTGGAGAGTACCATGTCCATGGTTGCAAAAAAGGGGAGAGCCAGCTACCTGGGAGAGCGCACGCTCGGCCACTACGATGTGGGAGCTGCTTCCCTGTGTTTGATTATAGAAAGGATCGCGAAATCAGTAACGAGTTTGGAAAAGTCTCGCTAGATCGGATTCGGAAACGCCGGAGTCCTCTGGGGAGCGAGGAGCATCTGTTTCATCTCCTCGTCAACTCTCAAGAGGGAGAGCGAGAACCCTGCCATCTCTAACGAAGTAACGAAATTTCCGGCAATCGCCCTAAACCTCCTGACTCCATCTGCCTCCAGAAGTTCGCACACCTTTCTCGACACCACCTGTAGCTCCATCAACGGAGTGCCCCCCATCCCGTTCACCACGAGGCAAACCTCCTCGCCGTTCTGCAGTCCGAGATCCCGTGAGATTTTCCGGTAAAGAAGCTCTGCTACCCGATCAGCACTTTGCAGATCCAGTCGTTCCACACCCGCTTCTCCGTGGATCCCGATGCCAATTTCCATCTCACTTTCCCCGAGACTGAAGATGGGTTTGCCCACAGCCGGATTGATGCACGATGAGAGGGCCACGCCCATTGATCCTACGTTCGAGATTACTCTCTCCGCAAGCGATTTCACTTCCCCTAAGCCAGCCCCAGCTTGCGCCCTCGCTCCGGCAATCTTGTGGACCAAAATAGTTCCCGCGACCCCTCGCCGGTTCTCTCTAGCCGACATCACCACATCGTCATTCACGATCACATGCTCTACTTCGATCCCCTGAGCCGACGCCATCTGTTCTGCGAGCTTGAAGTTCATTACATCGCCTGCATAATTCTTGATGATGAGCAGCACTCCTTTACCAGCATTGACAGAAGTGATTGCTGTCAGAATTTGATCAGGCGTGGGAGAGGTAAACACCGCCCCCGCCACAGCCGCATCTAGCATCCCCTCCCCGACGTAGCCAGTATGCAAAGGCTCATGCCCACTGCCGCCTCCACTAACGAGTGCCACCTTACCCGTTACCGGGGAGTCTTTTCTTACGATCACCCCCGTTCCCGGAATATTTACCAAGGACCGAGGATAGAGGAGGGCGAGACCCTCAACGGCCTCGGTCACCGCTTCTTTGGGATCGTTGACAAATTTTTTCATTTCGAATCAGAACACTAGGTAAAACAACAAATGGCATTCCACTGGAGCTTTAAGTGTAATCGCTTTTCCCAATTAAATCAAGGCTCTCTTCTAAAATGATAAATTTTTTCCAGAAAAATTTGTGACTTGCTGGTCCGTATTCTCCGAAAATAAAATTCGAATGATGCCGATGGTAGAAGAACTCCACTGCAATAATCTCACAAAGCAATACGGAAAAGATTCCCCGGCGCTGAACAATGTGTCTTTCTCGATCAAAACGGAAGGTATCTTTGCCCTCTTGGGAAGAAACGGCGCTGGAAAGACCACCCTGATCAGAATACTCGCCACGGAGCTCATGCCCACTTCAGGAAGTGCAACGCTCAATGGCTTGGAAATTGTAAGAGATGCGCGGAGGATAAGAGAACAAATCGCGGTCATGCCGCAGGAAGCTCGGCTCGTACCATGGCTCACTCCAAGACAGTCGATTTACTCCTATCTTTTGTACCGTGGTTTTGACCGAAGCGTGGCCCGCGCCAAGGTCGGTGGAGTCCTTGCAAGGCTCGGATTGGGAAAGTACGAAAATACGATGAATCGACATCTCTCCGGGGGAGTAAAACGCCGGGTACTCATGACGATGATCCTTGCAACTGACGCGAAGATTCTCTTCGTGGACGAACCCACCACCGGGTTGGATCCAATAATCAGAGCGGATCTCTGGGCGATGCTGAACGAGTTGAAAAAGACCCATTTCATTTTTCTCACAACACACTATCTCGAAGAAGCTGAAAGACTCGCCGACATGATCGGCATACTGGAGAACGGGAAGCTCCTCACTCTGGGTACGCTGGATCAGCTCCGATCGGTGGTCAGGTATCCGTATTCCATACGCGTCATGCAAAAAACCGCGTCAGAATTTAATCCCAAAGTAGGCGAAGTCATCAAAAGCTCGGACGGCTCAGTTCAGATCTTTACCACGGAAGAAGATGCGGAAGTTCTTTCCGAGCAGCTGGTAAAGGAGAAAAGACGTTTTTCGATCTATCCAGTTTCTCTGGAAGACATTTTCAACTATCTGGTGAGAAAACCCATCGAAGAAGACACCCGACACTCCCCCGCCGATCCGGAGATCTCCAATGAAAATTAACCGGCTGAACCAGGTCTACGCATCCGTTCTGATCGATGCCATCTACCAGATGAAAAATTATCCCATTACTTTGGTGAGCAATGTTATAGCTCCCTTTTCAGTTCTGATTCTCATAATCATCGTCAGTCATGGCCAGCTTCTCAGCGTCCCCATCGAAGGAGCTCTGATTACGAGCATGATTTCAAGCGGGGTGACTCTACAAATAGATCTCTCGCATATCAAGAATGATTTCAAGCTTCAGGACATGCTCGTGAGTTCGCCCACCACCGCCCTAACCTATACCTTTGGCATGGCGATGGCGGCTCTTACAAATTCTCTACCTGCACTAATTGTCCTGACGGTACTCTCTTTTCTTTTCATTCATGCTAGCGTCTTGGGAGCGCTCACGATCCTTGCAGTATTTTTGTTAATGTTCGCATTCTCGGTGTCACTCGGCTTCATGCTATCGACATTCAGCACAGACATCCAGCAGAACAGGGCCTTCGTGAGCATCCTAACCATCGTCCTTGCCACCATAGCGCCGATCTATTATCCGATCACTTTCATCCCTCTCTCGATCAGATTCATTGCCTACCTGTCTCCGGCAACCTACGCTGCCGAAATTGCTCAGAACGCTATCGGCGCGCTACCGCTTTCGACTTTGAATTTGCTAATCAACTGGATTGTGCTGGTCATTGTCTCTAGTATCTTGTTCACGGTCGCAGTGAAAAAGAGCCACTGGCGCGATTCGTGAAGTTTCGTGGTAGACCAGCGGCTAGCTCGGTCGAAACGTCGCGGCCAAGTTTATGCTTTAGCTCGTGATCTGGAAGCTCGATCCGCTGGTACCCAAGGCGGAGATGGAAGTTCCAGGAATCTCCCAGGTAACCAGTGTATAGCCCGACATTGCGGCAGTTTCGCCAAAGGTGGAAGTTCCGTGCTGCGTTCCGGTAATGTCAGAGTCATGCACGCTCGTGTAGTGCCTACCAGAACTGATCGTGCTCAGAGAGGTCAGGGTGTGACCGTCCGAGCTCAGAATCAAAGCTCCCGAATCGAAGACTGGAGTAAAGCCAGCCGGAGTGTGGGCGTCAGTATCTACTGCGACTCCACCCGTGGTCTTGTCCTCAAAGTTGGTGTTCCAGTTAACTGGCTTCTGACCGGCAGGCCTCCAGGTGCCTTGAGCTTCGATCACGTCCCCGGGGTGAACCACAACCTTGGAGATATTACCGTGATTTTCACCGTAATAGCCGGTGTTCGGGTAAACATTGACAAAGGCCCCGTATTCCGCGACTCCGTGGACACAGTTCTGATAAGTTCCAATCTCCATTGCATCGCCTTCTCCATTTATTCCATCAATTATTACGGAAATGTTGGATACGGAATTAGGTGTGGCCGCACAGTTGGCTGTCGGAACAATCCATGATCCTTCCACTCTCAGAGTAGTGTAAGGTCCGATGACTTCGTACCCGGTGTAAAGCGTCTTGCCAGCAGTGGGCGACACCGGCGACGGTGCGGTTGCAGCAAAGGTAGTCGAGAAAGTGGCTGCACCAAACAAAAAGAATATTCCGGAAAACGCGAGAACACTCAACAATTTTTTCGATCTTACCAATTTGAAAATTCACATTGTCGAACTATCGATGAGCATTTCACGTTTGAGAGGCGGTTTATATCTTGAGGTATCGACAGTCGAAACCAGAAAATTAAATTTCCCACAGTGAACAAAGAAATCAGTCCCCGAACTTGGAGAATAACACGGGCCACAGACTGCATCGCAAATTTATTTTCACTTGCACAGATAAAAAAATCATAACAAATAGTATCACATTTCATAAAATTTTCCAAAAATAGACTCCCGTCTCTTGAGCTCAACTACAACCCAAAAAGAAGACAGTTCGTCTATTTTTAGGAATAATGGTATTTCTTACTTGGAGATCCCTGCCCGGGATGTTGTTAGATCGGCAGAATTCTATCAAGCAGTTTTTGGCTGGAGAGTGACGGCAAGCCCGAATCATCCGGGTTTTGAAGATGGAAATGGACATGTAATCGGTCACTGGATAGCTGAGCTTTCAGTTGCGGGGGAAGCCGGTCTCATCCCATTCATCTACGTACAGAACTTGAAGAATACGCTTCAGAGGATTACTGATAATGGCGGAGAGATTGTAAAGACTCCCAATGCGGAAGGAGATCTATGTGTAGCCAATTTCGAGATCCAGCTGGAAATGATCTCGGAGCTGGCAGCGTGGGCAGTTATAGCACATCGCTAGCTTCTTACATGAAAGCCCCAATAGCGCTATACCGATGAAAAAATTCCAGCTCTACAAGAAACTTTTCCAAAGCCGGGAAAAAATTCTCTCAGACGCCAAGAAACTCGGAGAGACTCTGGGTATCTCCGAGAACATGAAGGGCAGGTTTGGGCTGACCGGTTCGCACTCCAGTTTTCCTGGACCGATAGCCAAGAGCGTCTTGAACAAGATTGTCGAAGAGCAGGAAACTCGGAGAGCTCTGCCGGAACTGGTGGACGAGCTGCGCGGTATCGTCAAGGATTTCTACGGTGACGACTACGACGCTGCACCCATCGCTTCCGGAGAAGCCGCTCTCTGGACTTTAATCGATACCACCATGACCTCGCCGATGCTTGGCAGAGGCTCAGGTTACCGTTGTCGGTATCTCGTTCCCTTCGAGCGCCACTCCTCCCACCATTCTGGATTTGGACGGCCCTTTCCGCCAAAGTACAAGTACGTCAATGCGGAGAGGTACATCACCGCTGGAGAGCTCGGCGTCGAGGGAAAACGCCTAACTGATTTGGACACGGTTCTCGTTCCCTTCACTGGTGCGAGATACGATGCACACGGCATCAAGTACTATCCCTCACCCCTGCTTTCCACGACGAATGGGATAGACTCTGCCGAGAAAATAGCTGAAGTGGCCGAGAGACACGCGAGCTTGGTAACCGGTTTTGCGAGCTTGGGGTACGACACTCCGGGCTACGGTTATGGCGACAAAAATACAGAAGGTGTGCCGGAATTTCAATCTAGGGTTGGTAAGCTGGCGAAAAAATACGATGTACCTTACATCACGGATGACGCATGGGGAATGCCCTTCCTCGGCTCCGACCCCCGTAAAACCGGCGCGAGTGCGATCTTTTACAGCGTGGATAAGGTCATGCGCGGCCCTTTGAGCTCTTTGATCATCGGAAGAGACGAGGTTATGGTTCCAGTCAGGCGCGCTCTCGCGATGCACAGCCACCGGCACGGCAATCCTTCGGCGTACGCCAAGGCGATGTACTCTGCATTCGATCCAGGAAGAGAGGCAATCGTGGCGCAAATTGAGATTTTGAAATCGATACGTGACGATCCGGCAATGTGGAAAGCTCTTGCAGATGGCACTTACAAAATCGTAAAGGAAGAATTTGACAAATTCAGCTACACAAGATTCGCTTCCGACATTCTAGTGACGAAATCTTACAACAATTTGGGCGTGGAAGTTAATTACGACCGAACTTGGCTTCAGTCCGAAGAGCCGGGCATTCCAGTCTTTACGGAAGAAGATTCCTTCAGTGGAACCGCCCTCATCGAGTCGGGGTTGAGTACAATTGGAGTACTTCCGACTATTACCTACGACGGCAACATCTTAATCTCTCCAGGGCAGGGGACGATCGACGACCAAGGAAAGCTGATCGAAGACAGGATGCGACTGGCAATACGGGCTCTCGTTGGGGTCATCGAAATTATCTGCAGGTATTCCTTCGAAGCCTAAGTCCTCAATGCAGTCCTACGTTCGCTCATGGACGTGTGTTAATCCCATTCCTTCGGCAAACAAAGAGTCTTAATTTTCAGAAAATGAATGCAACGCAATTACATTAGCTCGTATTTCCAAGAAAAAGCAAAATGTTTCTGAAATTAAAGCGGAAAATCTCGACACGTTTTTAACTAAAACTCTCGACCGCCAAAATGAAAAGAACGTGATTCCCCGAAGTTTCGAGTACGTAGCTCCGACCTCTCTCCAGGAAGCGCTCTCTTATCTGGACAAGTACGGAGCCGATTCCAAGATTCTCGCTGGAGGGCAGAGCCTCATCCCGATCATGAAATTGCGGCTCGCTTCTCCCAAGTATTTGATTGATCTCAACCGCATCTCGTGGCTGGATTACATTCGTGAAGATGGTGCTTGGATAAAGATCGGTCCCATGACGAGACATCACTCAATCGAGACTTCCTCTGTTTTGTGGCACAAGGCCGAGATCCTTCCGGAGACTGCATCAATGATCGGGGATCCTCAGGTACGGAACAACGGAACCATAGGAGGGTCTCTCGTTCACGCGGATCCCGCCGCCGATTGGGGAGCTGTGATCCTCGCGCTCGGAGGCACCATGAAATTATCCAGCTCCGCGGGCGAGAGGATGGTGAAGTCAGATGATTTCTTTGTGGACTCGCTAACCTCCAACGTGAAACCAAATGAGATCCTGACCGAGATCAGTTTTCAGACGCACAGACTCGGGGGTGGGTCATACAACAAGCTAGAAAGAAAGACCACCGATTTTGCCACAGTGGGTGTCGCCGCTCAGCTGATTTTGGATCCTACCGGAGCTTGCGAGTACGTGGGCATCGGTCTTGCTTCAGTAGCTCCCACCAATATTAGGGCAAGCAAGGCTGAATCAGTCTTGAGGGGAAAAGAACCTACCAAGGACCTGATAGCTGAAGCTGCCAAGGCCGCGGCCGAGGAATGCAAGCCCACGGACGATCCCCTTAGGGGGTCAGCGGAGTACAAACGGGCGATGGTACGAGTGTTCGCGGAGCGTTCCCTGAAGCGAGCGCTAGAACGGGCGAAGAGAAAGGCAGAGGGGCAGTGAAAAAGATGGCAGAGAGAGGTCCAAAGTTGAAACAACTTCAAGTGAAGGTGAACGGCAAAGACTACGAATATTTTGTAGAATCCCGGATGCTATTGGCACATTTCATCCGGGAACGGCTGGGTCTAACGGGGACGCACGTCGGTTGCGACACGACCAACTGCGGGGCATGTACTGTAATCCTGAACGGCCGCTCGGTGAAATCCTGCACAATGTTTGCCGTGCAAGCGGATGGCGCGGATATACTGACCATCGAAGGTCTAGCCAAGGAAGGAAAGCTCCACCCGATTCAGGAACAGTTCTGGGAAAACCACGGACTACAATGTGGGTTTTGCACTCCAGGCTTTATCATGCAAGCTTACTGGTTCCTGAAGGAGAATCCCCAACCTTCGGAAGAAGAAGTAAGGGTGGGTATCTCTGGAAACCTGTGCCGCTGCACGGGGTACCAGAACATCGTGAAGGCGATTATGGAAGCTGCAAAAATGCGGGTCGAAGTTCCTGCGAGGTCCATGTGAGTTAAGAGAAAAATGTCCCAAGTCTTTGGAGCCAATGTGAAGCGGCGAGAAGA